>PSMF01000001.1:0-60646 GCA_040290005.1 Meiothermus sp. | reverse complement strand
CAAGAACGGGTTTTGTAGGGACGCGAGGCTTTGCGTCCGGGAGGGCAAAATGGCGGATAAGCTGAGCGATTCGGAGATTCAGGCGGGCCTCGAGGACCTTCCCGGTTGGGCTTCGGTGGACGGGCGCGTGGAAAAGACCTTTGCCTTCGATACTTACCCCGACGGCGTAGCCTTCGCGCTCAAGGTGGCGATGGCTGCCGAGAAAGCCGACCACCACCCGGATAGCTTGGAAATCATGTGGGGCAAGGTCAAAGTAGCCTACGTGACCCACTCGGCGGGTGGGGTGACGCGGCTGGATTTGGAGCAGGCCGCGAAGGTGGATGAGTTGAACTGATGCCTAAGACTGCCCCCTACAGCGTAAGGGGTTGGGGGTCGCTTCATGTATTTGGGGCTGACTCGAGGTCGAAACCGGGGTTCGTGTTGGGAACGATGAAAATAAAGTTTGAGAATCCCCGTCCTGAACAGGAGGTGTGAATGTGCGACCTCGGAACTTACCGCACCCTGGGAGTCGCAGACATCCCGCCGAGCACTAGGCCCGCAAGGGCCGGGCTTTGCCCGTGCTAGCCCGGCGGGATGCTCGTCTGTGTAACCCGCTCCTACGGCGTAGGAGCGGGGACTTAACTGTTTACCTAATATAGGTTGGCGTTTATCCGCAATCCTTTGTTTTATGCTGATGGTCTCCTGACACCATTTCTTCATAAGCAAAGAGGTAAACTAGGGAACCGTGAGCATCGAACGCCCGGTTGACTTCGACAACCTTGCCTATCTAGAGGCGCTGTACCAGGAGTATCAACAAAACCCTTCATCCATCCCGCAGGAGTGGACGAGCTATTTCGCGGCCACGCTCGAGCCCACCCCCAACGGAGCCGCCGCCCAGAGCGCGACCTACGACGCGGGCTCGCTCTCGGAGCTGGCGAGCTTCTTTCTCAAGGCGGTGCGGCTGATCCGGGCCTTCCGCGAGCGGGGACATCTGGCCGCCAAGCTCGACCCGCTGGGCCGAGCGCGCAAGACCCCGCCCGAGCTGACCCCGGCCTACTACGGCTTTACCGAGGCCGACTTAGACCGCCCCATCCCGCCCGAGTTTGGGGCTTCCACTCTCCGCGCCCTGATCGAGCGGTATTCGGCGCTGTACTGCGGCACGGTGGGCATCGAAATCGGCCACCTCGACGATCCCGAGCTGCGGCGCTGGATCGAGGGGAAGCTCGAGGCCGGGTTTGCCCGTCCCACCCCCGAACAGAAACGGCAAATCTACCAGCGGCTGATGCAGGCTACGGTCCTCGAGGAGTTCCTGCAAAAGAAGTACCTGGGCTCCAAAACCTTTAGCCTCGAGGGCACCGAGTCCCTGATTCCCCTTCTCGACTTCGCCATCGAGAACGCCGCTCGGAACGGGGTCGTCGAAGTGGTGCTGGCGATGGCCCACCGGGGCCGTCTCAACGTGCTGGCGAACGTGGTGCACAAGCCGATTCGGGACATCTTTTTAGAGTTCGAGGAGGTTTTCCCCGAGGGCTATTCGGGGGACGTGAAGTACCACCTGGGCTACTCCGGCGACACCGAAACGCCCTACGGCAAGGTGCACCTTTCGCTCAACTTCAACCCCAGCCACCTCGAGTTCGTGGGTGCGGTGGCGATGGGCCGCACCCGGGCCAAGCAGGACCGGTTTGGTGACGCTAAGCGCGAAAAGGGGATGCTGATCTCACTCCACGGCGACGCCGCCTTTATCGGTGAGGGGATCGTGCAGGAAACCCTCAACATCGCCGGAATCCCGGCCTATACGGTGGGCGGGACCTTGCACATCGTGCTCAACAACCAGGTCGGTTTCACCACCGAGCCCGGCGAATACACCGCCGGACGGTATTCGACCGAGATCGCCAAGATGCTGGAGTCCCCCATCTTCCACGTCAACGCCGAGGACCCCGAAGCCTTGGTGGGCGTGGTGGAGCTGGCGATGGAGTTCCGCCAGACCTTCAAGCGCGATGTGTTCATTGACCTGATCGGGTTCCGCCGCCGGGGCCACAACGAGACCGACGAACCCGCCTTCACCCAGCCCGACATGTACAAGCGGATCGGGGCTAAGCCGCCCCTGTACCAGAGCTACGGGCCCAAACTTGAGGCCGAGGGTTTGCTCAAGCCGGAGGAGGCCGAGGCGATGGTGAAGGCCTACCAGGACCGGCTCGAGGAGGCCTTTTCGACCGCCCGGCGCGAACCCAGCCCGGTGCGGCCCCCCGCGGGCGGGGGCATCTGGATCGGGTATCAAGGCGGATATGAGAACGGCAGCGCTGACCCCGAGACCGGTGTGCCGGTCGAGAAGCTGACCGGCCTGATGGACGCCCTCACCCGGCTCCCCGAAGGTTTCGCCCTGCACCCCAAGTTGACCAAGTTTGTCGAGGGGCGGCGCGAGATGGGCCACGGCGGGCGCTCCCTCGACTGGGCCGCCGCCGAAGCCTTGGCGTTTGCCAGCGTCGCGGTGGATGGCCACCGGGTGCGGATGAGCGGCCAGGACGTGGTGCGGGGAACCTTTACCCAGCGTCACGGGGGCTATACCGATAACGCGACCGGGGTGCGCTATATCCCAGCTCAACATTTAGCTGAGGGGCAAGCCCCGGTCGAGCTGTACAACTCGGCCCTATCGGAGGCCGGGGTGCTCGGCTTCGAGTACGGCTACAGCCTGGACATGCCCGATGGTTTGGTGCTGTGGGAGGCACAGTACGGCGACTTTGTCAACGCCGCGCAGGTGATCATTGACCAGTTCATCACCAGCGCCGAGGCTAAGTGGGGCCGCCTCTCGGGACTGGTGTTGCTCCTACCGCACGGGATGGAAGGGGCGGGGCCAGAGCACAGTTCGGCTCGCTTAGAGCGCTTTCTCCAGCTCTGCTCCAACGACAACATCCAGGTCGCCTACCCGACGACCCCGGCGCAGTATTTCCACCTGCTGCGCCGCCAGGTGGTGCGCCCCTTACGCAAGCCGCTGGTGGTGATGACGCCCAAGAGCCTGCTGCGTAACCCCGAGGCCGTCTCGGCCCTCGAGGAGCTTTCCAAAGGCCGGTTCCAGCGGGTGCTGGTCGGGGCTCCGACCAGCAAGGTAGGAAGAATCGTGCTCTGCTCGGGAAAGGTCTACTACGACCTCGAGGCCGCGAGACGGGCCGCCAACAAGGACGACGTGACGATCATCCGCCTCGAGCAGCTTTATCCCTTCCCCAAGGAGGAGCTCGAGACCGCGCTGGCGCTCTACTCGGCCAAGGCCGACGTGGTGTGGACCCAGGAAGAGCCCGCCAACATGGGGGCTTGGTGGTTCATCCGGGCCCGCTTCGGCGAGCGCATCTTCGGGCGCAATTTGTCCGCTGTCGCCCGGCCAGAGTCCAGCAGCCCGGCGGTGGGGTCGTCGAAGGTGCATAAACAGCAGCAGGAAGCGATTGTGAAGGCGGCATTGGGGTTGGAGTAATCTCGTGGGTTGAAAATCGTAGGGGCGCACGGATGTGCGCCCTTTATCATGAAAAGCGCTACAATCCATGTTGGCAAAGACGGGGTTGCGATACCCTGGTTTAGGAGGAAACTGTGGCCCTAGAAGTCAAAATTCCCGCAGTGGGCGAATCCATCACCGAAGTTGAAATCGGAACCTGGCTCAAAAAGGAGGGCGATACCGTCAAGGCCGACGAGCCCTTGGTGGAACTCGTCACCGACAAGGCAACCTTAGAGCTACCGGCCCCCGCAGCCGGTGTACTCGGCAAAATCCTTATTGGGAGCGGGGTGGCTAAGGTAGGGGACGTGGTGGCGATGCTCCAGGAAGGTGCTGCCGCATCCGCTCCTTCCCAATCTGCTGCCGCTGCCGACCAGAGTGCTTCGAACGCGACCGCGTACTCCGCAGCCGGGAGCGCCGAGCCGCCTCCACCGAGCCAGGGAAGTCCCTCCGGTGCAACCGCCGTCGCTGAGCCCAAAGTGATGCCCGCCGCCGAGCGAGTGATGGCCCAGACGGGCCTAACCCCATCTGAAATTCAGCCCAGCGGCCCCAGCGGGCGAATCCTGAAGGAAGATGCACAGCGAGCAGCAGAAGCTAAGTCCGCCCCGGTCCCCGCACCCGCCCAAGCCCCAAGCCCTAAGCCCCCTTCTGCACCCACAATTCCCCTCATGCCCAAAGCCCCCGGTGAGCGCAAAGATGACGTAGTGCCCATGACCCCGCTGCGCCGCCGCATCGCCGAGCGGTTGCTCTCGGCCAAGCAGAACACGGCGATGCTCACCACCTTCAACGAGGCGGACATGGGCAACGTGATGGACCTGCGCAAGGAGTACGGCGAGGGCTTCCAGAAGAAGTACGGGATGAAGCTGGGCTTCATGAGCTTCTTCGTCAAGGCTGTGACCCAGGCCCTCCAAGAAATCCCGCAGCTCAACGCGGAAATCCAGGGCACGAACATCGTCTATCATCGTTACTACGATATCGGCATTGCGGTAGGCGGAGGCGAGGGCCTCGTGGTCCCCGTTATCCGCAACACCGACGGCTTGAGCATGGCCCAGATCGAGGCCACGATCGCCGACTACGGCGAGCGGGTGCGCACCAAAAAGATTAAGCCCGAGGAGCTGATGGGCGGCACCTTCACCATCACCAACGGTGGCATCTACGGCTCCTTGAACTCCACACCGATCCTCAACCCGCCGCAGGTCGGGATTCTGGGGATGCACGCGATTGTCGAGCGCCCGGTGGTCAAAAATGGGCAAATCGTGGTGCGTCCGATGATGAACCTAGCCCTCTCCTACGACCACCGTGTGGTGGACGGCCGTGAGGCCGTGACTTTCCTCAAGCGGGTGAAGGAACTCATCGAGAACCCGGTGCGGCTGGCGTTAGAGGTCTAAAGCTTGTCGTACGTCCTACGTCGTACGCAAGGTCAAAGGCGTAAGACGTACGACGTAGGACGTTTGCGGAGCAAACTATGCCAAAACATCAACTGGTCGTGATTGGAGCGGGGCCGGGCGGGTACGTTGCGGCGATTAAGGCGGCGCAGCTTGGCCTCGAGGTGGCCTGCGTCGAGAAGGAACAAGCGCTGGGCGGGACTTGCCTGCGGGTTGGATGTATCCCCTCCAAAGCCCTACTGGACAGCACCGAGAAGATTCACGCGGTCGAGATGAACGAGGTCATCGGGGTCAAAATCGCGAGTGCTGAGCTGGACTTGCCCGCGCTGATGGCCTTCAAGGACAAGGTGGTGAAGGCCAACACCGACGGGGTGAACTTTCTCTTCAAGAAGAACAAGGTCACGCGCTATCTAGGGCACGCGCGGTTCGTCGGCCCCAACGAAATCAGCGTGGAAGGGCCGGAGGGAGCGCAAGAAATAGAAGCCGACCGCTTCATCATCGCCACCGGCTCCAAGGTCGCCATGCTGGGGGGCGTGGACCTCGACTACAACATCATCGGGACTTCGGACCAGGCCATTGCCTACCCCAAAGTCCCTGAAACTTTAGTCGTGATCGGCGGCGGGGTGATTGGCCTCGAGCTGGGCTCCGTCTGGAACCGTTTAGGCTCGAAGGTGACGGTGCTGGAGTACCTCCCCCGCCTGCTGGGCGGGATGGACAACGAGCTTTCCAAGGCGGCGGAGCGGGCCTTCAAGAAACAAGGGCTGGACATTCGTACTGGGGTCCGGGTGACGAAAGCTTACGTCAAGGACGGCAAGGGCGTGGTGGAGTACGAGGGCGGCGAGCCGATTGTGGCTGAGCGGGTTTTGCTGGCGACAGGTCGGGTTCCGAATACAGACGGGTTGGGGCTCGAGGCGGTGGGTATCGAACTCGACGCCAAGGGCCGCATCCCGGTCAACGCGCACTATCAAACCTCTGTCCCTCACATCTTCGCCATCGGCGACGTGATCGCCGGGCCGATGCTGGCGCACAAGGCCGAGGAGGAGGGTGTGGCCGCCGCCGAGTTCATGGTCACGGGCTACGGGCACGTGGACTACAACTCGATTCCCAACGTGGTGTACACGCATCCCGAAGTGGCCTCGGTGGGGAAGAGCGAGGAAGAGCTTCAGGCCGAGGGAATCCCGTATAAGAAGGGCTCCTTCCCCTTCAGCGCGAACGGGCGGGCCAGGGCCATGAACGACACCGAGGGCTTCGCCAAGGTGCTTTCGCATAAGGACAGCGACCGGGTGCTGGGCATTCACATCATCGGGGCCAGGGCGGGTGATTTAATCGCCGAAGCCGCCGTCTCGATGGCTTTCCATGCCTCTGCCGAGGACATTGCCAGGGCCTCGCACGCCCACCCCACGCTCGCCGAAGCTTTGAAAGAAGCGGCGATGGCGGCGGACGGCAAGCCGATTCATATCTAGTTTTCTCGAGACAACCGAAGTTACAACTCGACCTGCACAGTGAGTCTGTGCAGGCTTTTTGCGGGGTGTACAGGACTCGAGCCTCACTCGCTTAACCGGTAAGTCTCCTCTCCTACGCGGTAGGAGAGGGAAAGGGTGAGGTCTGTTCCGCAATCGTCCATTTGTAGCTCGTGTTTAGGACGTGGATTCTCGAGCTTCAATTATGTTGTCTCAGACGTGAAGTTGTTTTGAGCTATTAACTATCTCCCATCAGCTATCAGCGAGTAAATGGACGACCTCGGGACAGACCCCCAACCCCCTACGCGGTAGGGGGCTGTTTTTAGGGTGCGGCTCGAGCAGTTCGCGGCGGGTCTCGAGACTCTTGACAAAGTTTAGGTTAAGCCCTTAACCTACCGCTAAACAAAAGCTGTATCTCGAGCCACAAACACCCAAAGGTGTCAATGCGAAAGGACTTGCGCGTTACCCTCAAAGATGTCGCCCGTATAGCTGGGGTTTCTACCGTGACCGTTTCTAACGTCCTCAACGGGCGGCCTAACGTTTCTGAGGAGACCAGGGCCAGGGTGAGGGAGGCGGTAGCGCAGACCGGCTACACCGTCAACTTAGCGGCCAGAGGACTCGCCGGGGGGCGCACCAACACCATCGGGATGCTGCTGCCCGACCTGGCGACGCAGTACTTGAGCGAGATCGTGCGCGGAGCCAGCGACGAGATGCGCCTCTCGGGGATGGAGATGTTGCTTTCAACGGCCTCGGACCTCGCCCGCGAGCGGGACCAAGTGGCTTTTTTACAGGGGATTACCGACGGGCTGCTCCTGATCCTCCCCAGAACCGCCGATGCTATGCTCATCGCTATAGAAAAAGTGGGGGTTCCAGTGGTGGTGATTGACCATCGGGGCAGCGAGATCATGCTCCCTTCGGTGGACGTGGACAACTATAGCGGGGCCAGGGCGGGGATGGAGTACCTCATTGCGCAGGGCCACCGCCGCATTGGTTTTGTGGCGGGTCCCAAGGGCTACGGGGCTTCTGCCGCCCGTCTGCGCGGCTATAAAGAGGCCCTACTAAACGCGGGAATCCCTTTTGACAAAACCCTGCTCGCACAAGGGGATTTCTTCCAGCCCAGCGGCTTCGCGGCGGGTAAACAACTGCTCTCACTCTCCCGGCCTCCGACAGCGGTTTTCGTCAGCAACGACCTGATGGCCTTTGGGGTCATTGAAGCGGTGCGAGAGCACGGACTGCGGGTTCCCGGCGATGTCTCGGTGGTGGGCTTTGACGATATTCCCATGGCGAGCCAGGTCTATCCACCCCTGACCACCGTGCGCCAGCCGCTTTACGAGATGGGGGTGGCGGCGGCCCGGATGATGATTACCCTGCTACGCGGCTTGAAACTGCCCTCGAGCCGCATCACCTTACCCACCCAACTGGTCGAGCGGGCCACGGTTGCCGCCCGCCCGCCACCCCTTTCCAAATCGGGCAGCCGCGAGAAGGAGGTATCTGAGGTCAAGCTGTGAGCTGTTAAGTGATGGGAGCGAAGGCTTCGAGGGCGAAAACTCGACTCGGAGCGAACACAAGGGAGGCTAAAGGATGAAGATAAGCAAGCAATTGTTTATGGTTTTGGCGGGTCTGTTGCTGCTGGGCTTTGCCACCGCGCAAGAACTTCCGCGCAAACAGACCCTCTACATCGGCGGGTTCCAGTGGGGGCCGCCCACCAGCTATAACCCGGTGGGCTCGGGCTCGGCCTGGCCTGCCGCCGGGAACCTCAACTACATCTACGAGACGCTGTTCGGCTACAACCTGTTGACCGGAGCACTCGACCCGCAACTAGCTAGTAAGCTCGAGTCCCCCGACCCCAACACCTTCCGCATCACCCTGCAAAACGGCACCAAGTGGCAAGACGGCAAACCCCTCACCAGCAAGGACGTGGTGTACACCTTCGAGATGGCCAAGCGCCAGCCGGTGAGCTACGCCTCGATGTGGGATTACGTGACCAGCATCACCGCCCCCGACGCTAAAACGGTGGTGATCAAGCTCAACCCCAAGAAGTACAACCCCGGCTCGGTGAAAAGCAACCTCGCCAACGTGGCCATCCTGCCGCAGCACATCTGGTCAGGGCTGGAGAAAAGCGAGAAATCCCTGCTCCAGTACGCCAACATGAAGCCGGTAGGCAGTGGCCCCTACAAGCTGCAGCAGGCCAACAATGAGCGCGTGGTGCTGGTGCGCGACGACAACTACTGGGGCAAGGCGGTATGGGGTCTGCCTGCACCTAAGTACGTGGTGCACCCTATCTTCAAGTCCAACGACGCCGGGAACCTGGCCTTCGAGCAGGGCCAGCTCGACCTCTCGCAACAGTTCGCCCCGGAAATCTGGAAGATGTGGGAGCAGAAGAAGCTGCCAGTCTCGACCTGGCTCAAATCCGAGCCTTACCACCTGCCGGGCTCGATTCCGATCATGTTTATCAACGTCAACACCAAGGGCCTGGACAATCCCCTGGTGCGCCGGGCCATCGCCTACAGCATCAACTACCCCCTAATTGCCCAGACCGCGATGTCGCGCTACTCGGTCCCGGCTAACAGCAGCCTGATCATCCCCGACGGCGGTGAGAAGAAATTCTTCGACGCCGACGCGGTGAAGGCCAATGGTTGGACCTTCGACCCGCAGAAAGCGCAGGATATTTTAGAGAACCAACTCAAGGCCAAGAAGGGCTCGGATGGCATTTACGTGCTGCCTGACGGCACGCGCTTAGGCCCCTGGAAGGTGCAATGCCCCTTCGGCTGGACGGACTGGAACCAGGCTTTGGAAATCGTGGCCTCCTCAGCTAAAGCCGTAGGCATTGACATCAAGACCGACTTCCCCGAGTTCCCCGTCGCCAACCAGAACATGGCCAACGGCACCTTCGACCTAGCCCTGTGGTACGTGGCCGGGGTCGGCCCCAACAGCCCCTGGCAGCGTTTCCGCGACGTGATGGACAGCCGCGACGTGCCGCCGGTGGGCCAAACCGCTTTCTGGGGCTATAACCGTTACAAGAACCCCAAGGTGGGCGAGCTGCTCGACCAGGCTGCTGCCGCCGAGAGCGAGGCCGATCAGAAGAAAATCTTCAGCCAGCTCGACCAAATCTTCATGGCCGATGTCCCCGCGGTGCCGCTGATGTACCGCCCGTTGGAGTTCTACGAGTTCAACGAGAGCAACTGGACCGGCTTTGCCAGCGCCGCCAACCCCAAAGCCCCGCCGATGTTCCAGGGTGCTGGGATTCGGGTGCTGTTCAACCTCAAAGCCAAATAGTATCGGAACGGTTGGGGGCTCGAGAGTGCCCCCAACTTATCTTCTTAGCCGCTGTCATTCTGAGGAGCCGTAGTCTGCCGACGAAGAATCTGATGTGCTACGGTCCACTATATTCAGTCCACGACAGCGCATCAGATTCTTCGCCAAAAGCGGGCTCACAATGACAGCCTTTTGGGGAATACTTTTATGGATACCAGAAAGGAAGGTCTTCCAAACACCTGTCCGTGCGCTCGGGGCTTGAAGAGATGAACACCTTTCAGCGCTACATCCTGAGCAAGTTGCTATGGTATCTTGCTGCCTTCTTGGTGGCGGCCTCGCTGAACTTCTTCCTGCCCCGCCTGATCCCCGGCAACCCGGTGGACGCCATCATCGCCAAGATGGCCCAAGGCGGCTCGGCGGAAGGGGAGGCCCGGCGCAGAACCTACGAGACCTACATGAAGGAGTTCGGTCTGGATAAGCCCTTGCTAGCCCAGTTCGGCACGTATCTGAGGAACCTCGCAAAGGGCGACCTGGGCACCTCCTTTGGCAACTACCCCGCCAAGGTCAACGACCTCATCGCCTCTTCCTTGCCCTGGACGGTAGCCCTGCAACTGCCCGCGATTATCGTGGGCTGGCTCTTGGGCAACATCTTGGGGGTGCTGGCGGCCTATCGGGGCGGGAATTTTGACCGGGTGGCCTTCGTGGGCTCGCTGGCGCTGTCTAACTTGCCCTACTACTGCCTTGCAGTACTCCTGCTTTACCTGTTTTCAGTTGCCATCCCGATTTTCCCGTCGTTTGGAGGTTACAATCCGGGCAGTACCCCCAGTTTCTCGCTGAGCTTCGTTTTGGATGTGCTACACCATTACACCCTGCCTTTTTTATCGCTGGTGCTGGTGCTGGTGGGTGGACAGGCGGTGGGAATGCGTTCGATGGCGATCTACGAACTCTCCGCCGACTACGTGGGCTATATGCGCGGCTTGGGCGTGGGCGATAATCGGGTGGTGAGCAGCATTTTCCGCAATGCCATGCTGCCGCAGATCACCGGGCTGGCCCTCGCCATCGGCTCGCTGGTGGGCGGAGCGCTGCTGACCGAGGTGGTGTTCTCCTATCCGGGGATCGGCAGCACCTTGTTCACCGCGATTCGCCAGAACGACTATCCGGTGGTGCAGGGAATCACTATTTTGGTCACGGTGGCGGTGCTGGGCGCTAATTTCCTGATAGATATCGGCTATGGGCTGATTGACCCGCGCATCCACTCGGCGCAGAGGGGGGAGCGATGAGCTGTCTTTTTTCGTATGGACGGCCTAAAAGCTGGTGGGCTAAAGCGCTCAGCACCCTCTCCCACCAGGGGCGAGGGGACTTAACGCTGCGGCGAGGTGGGCGATGAACCTGTTCCTGCGCCAACTGCTGACCAATGGCCGTTTCCGCTTCAGCGTGGTTTTGATGCTCTTGATGGTGGTCTTCGCCGTCGTCGGGCCGATGGTGAACCACCATAACCCGCTGTTCGCGGTGGGCGGGCGTTTTGACCCCCCGTCTCCCAGGGCATTTCTCGGTACCGACGTGATCGGCAACGACGTGTGGGTGCAACTGATGCACGGCACCGGCACCTCGCTCAAGATCGGGCTGCTGGCCGGTGCCATCGCTACCTTCATCGGCGTGGTGATCGGAACGCTGGCAGGTTTCCTGGGCGGGGTGGTAGATGAAGCCTTGATGGGCCTGACCAACGTGATCATCACCATCCCCACCATCGTGATCCTGATCCTGCTGTCGGTGGCGGTGGAAACCCGCTCGCTGGTCTCGCTGGGGATCATCATCGGGGTGACCAGTTGGCCCTGGACCGCCAGGGCCGTCCGCGCTCAAACCGCCAGTTTGAGGACTCGAGAACACGTGGATGTCGCCCGGCTTTCGGGTGCTCGCACCTTCTCGATCATCCTCTGGGAGATTCTGCCCTACATGTTCAGCTACATCTTTATGGCCTTCGTGTTGCAACTTGCCAGCGGCATCCTCAACGAGGCCGCGCTGAGCCTGCTGGGGCTGGGGCCGGACAACACCATTTCCTTAGGCAAGATGCTCC
Organism: Meiothermus sp.; assembly: GCA_040290005.1. GTDB lineage: Bacteria > Deinococcota > Deinococci > Deinococcales > Thermaceae > Meiothermus. The sequence continues at coordinate 49,018 of PSMF01000001.1, read as the reverse complement.
AGTTTGCCATTCAGGGCGAGGCGGTGCGCACTGGGGCCTATTGGGCCTTCCTGCCGCCCACGATTTTGCTGGCGCTCATCTCCTTCAGCCTGCTGCTGCTGCAATCGAGCATGGACGAGGTGTTCAACCCCCGTTTGAGGAGGGCCTAGATGGGCGAACTGATGAGCGTCCAGGGGATTCGCGCAGCTTATGCGGTGGGGGAGCGCAAAATCCTGGCGGTGGACGACGTCTCGCTCACCCTGCGTAAGGGCGAAGTGCTGGGTCTAGCGGGGGAGAGCGGCTGTGGGAAAAGCACGCTGGCGACGGTGCTGGCACTGGCTGCTCGGCCTCCGCTATACGTCAAGAGCGGAAAAATGCTGCTGGAAGGCAAACCGATTGACCTGACCCTGCAACACCAGCTCCCCAGGGAACTGCGCGGGCAGGTGATCTCGGTGCTGCCGCAGGGCGCGATGAACTCGCTGAACCCTACGGCCAGGGTCCGCGACCTGGCTTACGACGTGCTGCGGGCACATCAACCCGGAATCAAACGCCCGGAAGCCTACGACCGCACCAGAGAGCGCCTTGAGCAGCTTGGTCTCCCGGCTCGTGTCCTGGAGAGCTACCCGCACCAGCTCTCCGGCGGGATGAAGCAGCGCGTGGTTGCCGTGATTTCCACCCTGCTCAACCCCAAGATTCTGATCGCCGACGAGCCCACTTCGGCCCTGGATGTCTCGAGCCAGAAATCCGTGGTGAACCTGCTCAACAAGCTGCTCGACACCGGGGTGATCTCGAGCATCGTCTTCATCGCCCACGACCTGCCGCTGCTGCGTGAGATCGCTGACCGCATCGCCATCATGTACGCAGGAAAAACCGCCGAGGTGGGGACCAATAAAGATATCATTGACGCGCCCAAGCACCCCTACACCCAAGCCCTAATCGGCTCAATCCTGGTCCCCGAACCCTACGTCCGGCAACGGCGCATCGAGGGCATCGAAGGCTCACCCCCCGACCTGCGCTCGCCCCCCTCGGGTTGCCGCTTTCACCCGCGCTGCAAACACGCCATGCCCAAGTGCGCGCAGACCGAGCCCCCTGAGTTTGGCACGCCGGAGCGCTTCGCGGCTTGCTGGCTGCTGGAAGAGACGGTGAAATCGTGACCCAGAGCCCTTCGGTTCAATCGGTGGGGACGGCACTGCTGGAGGTCTCCCACCTGACCCGCAACTTTGGCAGCGGGAAAAACGCGATTTCTGCCGTCAAAGACGTGTCCTTCAGCCTGCAACCGGGCGAGATTGTGGCGGTGGTGGGGGAGAGCGGCTCGGGCAAGTCCACCCTGGCCCGGCTGGTGTTGCGGTTGTTGGCGCCGAGTTCGGGCAGCATCGGCTTTTTAGGTGGGGACGCTAACGCTCTCTCTACCGCGGACTACTGGCGCGACGTGCAGGCGGTGTTCCAAGACCCCTATGCCTCGTTTAACCAGTTCTACACGGTGCAGCGGATTCTGGGCAATGCTCTGGCCTTATCCAAAGAACGCCTCTCCGGCGCGGAGCGCGAGCGGCGGATGCGCGACGGGCTGGTGGCGGTAGGGCTCAAGGCCGAGGAAATTCTGGGCAAGTGGCCGCACCAGCTTTCCGGCGGTCAGCGCCAACGGGTGATGATGGCGCGGGCGCTGATGCTCCAGCCCAAACTCCTGGTAGCCGACGAGCCGACCTCGGCGCTGGATGCTTCTCTGCGGGTGAGCGTGCTGAATCTGCTTTCCGACCTGCGCAAGCGCTATGGCATGAGCATTTTGTTCATCACCCACGACATCGGTCAGGCCTACTACCTTTGCGACCGGATGCTGGTGATGTACCAGGGTGAACTGGTCGAGCAGGGAACGGTGGAGGAGGTGGTGCGGGGTGCGAAACATCCCTACACCCAGCGCTTGCTGGCAGACGTGCCCAAGCTACACTGATAGCCATGAGCGATGAGCAGTGAGCTAAAGCAAACTTTCACGCGCGGCCCATCGTTTTGTGAGAAATGTAGCGACGATAGGTATATCGTCTGCTCACGCGGGTCAGCCTCGTCATTCCTCGAGCAAAGCGATGTTCTTTCTACCCGAGCACCGGACGAAAGATACGCGTGTGGGATTTTTCGACTTCACTTCGTTCCGCTCAGAACGACACTTCTTTAAGTTTTGCGGCTTCCGGTGTCTGAATCAGAGGTAATCCATGTCTGATACGATTGAAAACCTTTTGCAGCAGATGACCTTAGGAGAAAAAATCTCCCTCGCTGCCGGTTCCGATTTCTGGCACACCACCCCCGTGCCCAGATTGGGTATCGGGCGAATCAAAGTCACCGATGGGCCGAACGGGGCCAGAGGAGCGGAGTGGGACGGCATCTCTTCGGCCTGTTTCCCCTGTGGCACGGCCTTGGCTGCGACCTGGAACCCTGATCTGGTGAGACAAGTTGGGAACGCCCTTGCGGACGAAGTACACAGCAAAGGGGCATCGGTTTTGCTCGCGCCCACCGTAAACATCCACCGCTCACCGCTGGGGGGACGCAACTTCGAGTGCTATTCCGAAGACCCCTACTTGAGCTCGAGGATGGCCGTCGCTTACATCACCGGCTTGCAGGAGAAGGGGGTGGCCGCCACGGTCAAGCACTTTGTCGGCAACGACTCGGAGTTCGAGCGGAACTCCATCAACTCGGAGATTGGAGAGCGGGCCTTGCGCGAGATTTACCTCGTTCCCTTCGAGGCTGCGGTGAAGGAGGCGAAGGTCTGGGCTATCATGACCGCATACAACCGCCTGAATGGCATTTTCGCTGCTGAGCACCCGCTTTTGGCCTCGCTGGTGCGTGGGGAGTGGGGCTTTGACGGGCTGTTCATGTCGGACTGGTTTGGCACGAAAAGCACGGTGGCTTCGGCGAATGCGGGACTGGACTTAGAGATGCCGGGCCCAGCGGTCTTCATGGGCGAAAAGTTGTTGGCGGCAGTGCGCTCCGGCGAGGTCTCGGAAAAGACTGTCGAAGACAAAGCTCGTCAAGTCCTGAGATTAGCGTCTCGCACGGGAATTCTCGGACAGACTTCCGAGCCCGAAGAACAATCGCTGAACCTGCCCGAGCATCAAAAAGTGGCCCGCCAAGCTGCTGCCGAGGCCATCGTCTTGCTCAAGAACGAAGGCGATGTCCTGCCGCTCAATCCTCAAAGCCTCAAAAAGCTGGCGGTAATTGGCCCTAACGCGGAGGTGACAACGATTCAAGGCGGTGGTAGCGCGGGAGTCACCCCGCACTACACCGTGAATTTTCTCGACGGCATCCGCATGGCACTCGGGGATGGGGCGGAGGTCGCCTACGAGCGTGGCTGCACCATCGAGAAAGTGGCTCCGCCACTGGACCCTAAGCTCCTCACCGAGCCGGGTCTACAACTGGAATATTTCAACGGGGAGTTTGCAGGCAACCCGGTTCACCGCGAGACCCTTCGCCGAGCCCGCAAGATGTGGATGAATCTGCCGGAGGGTCTAAATCCAGCCTCGTTCTCGGTGCGTGGGCAAGGTCGAATCGTGCCGCGCGAGAGCGGGACGCACCGGTTGGCGCTCTCGAGTGTGGGGCGCAGCCGCCTCTACCTGAGTGGCGAACTCCTGATTGACAACTGGACCAGTTGGAAACCGGGCTCGACCTTTTTCGGGATGGGCAGCGACGAAATCGTGGGGGAGGCGAGGCTCGAGGCCGGGCAACCCTACGACCTTACCGTCGAATTTGCGTCGGGTGCAGGCCCTTTTGGGGCCATCCTGGTCGGGGCTTCTGAGCCCGTACCTGACAACCTGATGGAGCGGGCGGTGGCCCTAGCAGCCAAGGCCGATGCCGCAATCGTGGTGGTCGGTACCAACGCCGATTGGGAGACTGAGGGCGTGGACCGCAGCAACATGGCCCTGCCCGGTCGTCAGGCTGAGATGATCGAGCGCGTCAGTGCCGCCAATCCGCGCACCGTGGCGGTCGTCAATGCGGGTTCGCCGGTGGAGATGGACTGGGCGGAGAAGGTCCCCTCGGTGTTGGTGTCTTGGTTCGGTGGGCAGGAGGCTGGGAATGCGCTTGCTGATGTGTTATTTGGTAAGGTAAATCCGGCGGGGAGGCTGCCGACAACGTTTCCTCAGCGGCTGGAGGACAGCCCTGCTTTCATCAACTACCCCGGTGAGAACGGGCGGGTGGTCTACGGCGAGGGCATCTTCGTGGGCTACCGCTACTACGACAAAAAGCGTCTAGGTGTGCGTTTCCCCTTCGGTCACGGCTTGTCGTATACGGAGTTTGACTACAGCGATCTGCGGTTGAGCACAGCTTCCTTGCAGGGCGGCGGGTCGCTAAAGGTCAGTGTAGACGTCAGCAACACGGGCTCCTTGGCTGGTCAAGAGGTCGTCCAGCTCTACGTGCGCGACCCCAAGGCGCGGTTGGCCCGGCCTGAAAAGGAGCTGAAAGCCTTCGGCAAGGTGTTGTTGCAGACAGGCGAGAAAACCACAGCTTCCTTTGACCTCGACATGCGTTCCTTGGCTTACTACGATGATGCCAAAGGGGCTTGGGTCGCGGATGCCGGGGAGTTTGAAGTCTTGGTGGGAAGCTCCTCCCAGGACATTCGCGCAACGGCTAAGTTTCAGCTCGAGGCCGACTGGATTCAGCCTATTCGTGAGGCAGAAAAAGTGTGATCAGGGCGGTCTAACTGCCAGACGCGAAACAGCAAAAGAAACCTCTCTGCCCTGCGGGTACCTCCCCCGATGCATGCAATAGACCTCTTGCGAAGGTCAGGATTTGCTAGGCAGTTCATAGTTGTAGATACCCGAGATGAGAAGGTCAGCAGCACTTGCTCTTCAACCCCTAGTGCGCTGGCTCTGCCCTTGCGTTTCTTTTCGCCCTCCGCTTGCTTCACAATCTCAACCATCTGCTTGAACGTCTTCGGCTTCACGCCCACCAGCCGTTTGAACACCCCGGAGTTCACCTTCCTCAGCCGTTCGTAGCTGCCTTGCTTGCTACTTATGCCTTACTACACCCCTTTTCTCCCTCTTTCGCAAGAGGTCTAATAAATAACGTCCTGTAAAGGTGCGGACTATTGCGTATCCGAGGGGAGGTTTTGTCTTTCCCCCCTTGCGCAGGGGGACCTCCCGAGGTTGTCAAGGTGGGATGCTTGAACAATCCACTGTGATAGACGGTGGATTGAGCCTACGGCAATCCCCAAAAACCTAACTGAGACTTCCTCGAGCCCTACCGCCGACTGCGTGCCCACACCCAAGCCGCCCCCAAAACCAGCACCGCGAGGCCCACGAGGCTGCCGAGGTGAAGGCTCAACTTTATCCCACCCCAGACCTCTAGAAGGGTTTGTCCCAGCGTGACGATCCAGGCTAGGGCGAGTGCAGCCATCAGCCACAGGAACAGGTCCCGCAGAAGGTCAAAGCTGCGCATTTACCGGGGCCCGCGAGCCAACAAGTTGACAAACCCCAGCGCCCAAACCAGTACCATCCCCAGGGCCCACAGCGGAAAGCTGGTGCGAATTAGTCCTTGTGACTGGGCCAGGTACAGCAATCCCCCGACCACCAATGCGATAACGGTCCAGAGTGCGAACGGTCTCAAACCCCCCATACCCTTGAGTTTACCGTCCTGGTGCGAACTCAAATATGTCCTTGACCACCGGTGCGGACATCACGATGGAGGTATGGGTCGAGCCAAAGGTCTGAATCTTTTGCGGGGTCGCCTCGAGGTGCTCGATGTCCCGTGCCAGTGCCTTTAAGATCAGTGAAACCTCGCCCGCCACGTGATAACACTCGCGGATTTCGGTCAGGGTGTGGGCCAGTTCGTATATAGGTTTGTAGCCGCTGGATGGCAGCGTAACCGCGACGATGGCAGTGATCCCGTACCCGAGGGCTTTGGCGGGGACTCGGGCCGCGTACCTGGTAATAAAACCGGCCTCCTCCAAGCGCCGCACCCGCTCGGTGACGGCAGGGGCCGAGCGTCTCACCCGCCGCCCTAGCTCGCTGTGCGATAGCCGCCCGTCCTTTTGCAGCTCCTCGAGGAGGGCGAGGTTGGTTTTGTCCAGGAGGGTTTGGGTTCTGAAGCCATAGGGCGATTTTAGTTGGAAACCTTAAACCAAATCACCCCGGCAGGTTTTAGCTCTCGCTTCAAACCGGGGGGAATGGGTCGTATTCCTCTGAGATAGACCCTGCCGCGCTGTTTAAGGGAACCCTATTTGGCTTCGTGCTCGCCGCGGTGCCCGGCCCGATGGTGATGCTCTGCATCCAGCGGTCGTTGAGCCACGGCGGGGGTGACGGGTGGCCTGGGGACGGCGGTGGCAGACGCCTTTTACGGCGCGGTGGCGGCGCTCGGCCTGACGGCTGTGTCGGGGTTTCTGGTGGATCACCAAGCTCCCGTGCGTCTGGTAGGCGGCTTACTGCTGCTATGGCTGGGTTACGGCATTTTTCGCTCGAGGCCCGCCGAAAGCGCCGCCCCCCTCAGAGCGGCTTCGCCTTGGTCTACTTTCGCCACCACGCTCGTCCTAACCCTAACCAACCCGCTGACAATCCTTTCGTTCACCACCCTCATCGCTGGGGCGGGGTTGGCCGGAAGCCAGGGCGCGATCTGGCTGGTGCTGAGGTTTTTCCTGGGTTCGATGCTGTGGTGGGTGGTTTTAGCCAGTTTGACGCGGCTGGTGGGGAAGAGGCTCGAGCTGGGTGTGGTGAACTTTGGGGCGGGCCTACTGCTGATGGGTTTCGGGGTCCTGGCTTTGATTTCAGCCCTGCAGGTGTTATGAAGGATGTCGCAGGTTGAAAGCCAAAGACAAGGTTTTGACTTGCGACCTGTGACCTGAGACTCGCGACCAAGCCTTTGCCTTCAACCGTCTATGTTTTTGTATTCGCGCCCCTGGGCGTAATAAACCTCGTTCGGCACCCAGCCCATCGCGTTGGCGAGGCGGTTGGTGAAGTTGAACATCGCCGCCACCTGTGCGGCCTCGAAGATGGCTTCATCCGAGAAGCCCAGCGAGCGCAGCATCTGCAAATCCTCGGGGTTCATCTCGGCTGAGTTCACCGTCATCTTGTGGGCGAACTCGCACAGGGCGTGCTCTCTGGGGCTCAAATGGGCGCGGCGGAAGTTGGCGGCGAGCACCTCGGGCAGCACCGGGTCGCCGGAGATTTCGCGCAGGTAGGCCGAGTGTGAAGCCAGACAGTATTCGCATTCGTTGGCTGAAGAGACCACCACCGCGATCATCTCGCGCTCGCGGCGGGACAGTTGGCTTTTCTCCTCGTTTCGCATCAGGAAGTCGTAGTACTTAAACCAACGCATGAAGTGCTCCGGCATCAAGGCGAAGTTGCGGGCCACGTTGGGGACGAAGCCGGTCTTCTCGCGGAACTTGCCGAAGAGGACTTGCACGTCTTCGGGGGCTTCCGATTCGGCGGGGACTTTCACCCAGGCGGTAGGTTCAGGTTTACGTGTGGGAGCCGATTTTTCCGCGGCAGTTTTTTTGGCTTTGGGAGAGGACTTTGGGGATTTGATGGGTGCGGTAGCCATGGGTGTACTCCTTCTCTATCCACTTTAATTGTTCAAACTGAGGGAGAGGGGAGAGGGCTCGAGGATGGCCTTTTATCTGTGGGTTTGTAGGTACGAGAGTGAAGGGCCGCCCGGCCCCCGGCCAGGAGAGGTGCCTAGCGCGGAGCCTGTGCCGGTACTCAGAGCCCCGCGTACCTACGCGCATCGGTGGTCACACTGTGGGGCGTGGCGCGACAGAATCCCCCTTCCATCGTCGGGTGTTGATGAGGCACCTGACCTTTGGCGACCTCGGAAGGGCCCCTTTAGTAAGGAGGGCAAAGCAAGACGAAGCCCCTCGTGAAGCATCAAAAGGGTAGGTGGGATAACCGCGCCTTCCTCTTTAATCAACCCTGCGCCGCCCAGCGCTCTGGGGTGGCCTTGCCCAAAAACTCCACGATGTCCTGCGTCGAAGTCCCTGGCCCGAACACCGCCGAGACGCCTAAATCTTTGAGGTGGGGCACGTCCTCGTCGGGGATGATGCCCCCACCGAAGAGCAGAATGTCCTCGGCGCCTTGTTCCTTGAGCAAGCGGCGCACCTCGCTGAAGTAGTGCATGTGGGCGCCCGAGAGCACCGAAAGCCCGATGGCGTCCACATCTTCCTGCAAGGCTGCCGAAACGATCATCTCCGGGGTCTGACGCAGGCCGGTGTAGATCACCTCCATCCCGGCATCGCGCAGCGCCCGTGCCACCACCTTAGCCCCTCGGTCGTGCCCATCCAGACCGGGTTTTGCTACGAGCACCCGAATTTTTCTGTCCATACCCCTATTTTACGCCACCCCAGCGCTTTAGGTGTGTGCTGGGGCGCCGCTGGGGGGTGATTCGGGGGCTTGTAGTCCCTCGACGTAATCCTTGAATTGCTCGAAGGTCAGCTTGATGACCTTGTTGGGCTCGCCAAAAGTCGAGGCGTACCAGTCGGCGGCTCGGTCCAGCAGCTTGGATTCGTAGTGGGGGCGGCCCTCAAACACCAGCAGCATCCGGGTGAAGCCGTCTTCCTGGGTCAGGCGCACGTTTCCCTTAACCTCTAGGTTGTGCGGCACGCCGGGAATGCTGGCAAACTCGAGATACTCCGGCGGCTCCCGGCGCACCGCCTCGGCCACCCAGACCAAGTCCACCGGAGGCTGGGCCCGTGCCCGGAACTTGTAGCCCCCCTCGAGGCGGCTGACCTCTTTGAGCAGGCTCGACCACTTGGGCCAGGAGGGGAAGTCCTGGAACGCGGCCCAGACGGCCTCACGGGGTGCGCGGATGACGGCCTCGAGCTCCTCTCTAAACCACATACCTTCCTCCTTTGGGAGACTTTGACTAGCAGTACGCGAAGTTCGGACGTTTTGGACGATTGTAGCCCTTCCCGGTTATGAATGGGTAAGTTTTTGGAGCGGATGCGTCCCAGACAGGATCCTTAAGGGCAAAATTATGTCCCCAGGGACGGGAGTTGTAATCATTACAAAGTAAGAGGGGCTACACTCTGGAGGGCAAAAGGGTTAGACTGATCCTCAAGTCGGAGAACCTATGCTAGCTCTAGCGGTGGCCATCACCTTAGTGGCTATGATCATTGGGACGGTGCTCCTCACCGTGTTCAAGGTCTGGTGGTTCGCGCCCCTGGCCTCCAACTGGGGCTCCCTCGACACCCTGATCGTCATCACCTTTGCCCTCACCGGCCTCGCCCTGATCGGGGTCAACTTATTTATCGCCTACTCGGTCTACTACCACCGCAAAAGCCCTGGTCGCAAAGCCTTTTTCTTTATTGATAACCCGCGGCTGGAGTGGGGCCTGATCGCCCTCACCACCATCGGCATCGTGGCTTTGCTGGCTCCAGGGCTCTATTACTATGCCCAGCTCATCACCCCGCCGCGCAACCACATCACCATCGAGGTCCTAACCCAGCAGTGGATGTGGAGCTATCGCTACCCCGGCCCCGACGGAGTTTTTGGCCCCGCCAGCATCAAGCGGTTTACCCCAGCCAATCCGTTCGGGATTGACGCGGGTGCGAAGGGTAGCCAGGACGACGTGATTGCGATTGGCGGCCCGCTCTATTTGCCGCTGGGCCAGCCGGTGCAGTTACGGATGCGCTCCAACGACGTGCTGCACAGCTTCTACGTGCCGCAGTTCCGCGCCAAGTGGGATATCGTGCCGGGGATGGTCACCGAGCTATGGTTCACCCCCACCAAGGTGGGCGAGTTCCAGGTGGTCTGTGCCGAGCTTTGCGGGATCGGGCACTACACCATGATCGGCAAGGTGGTGGTGCTCGAGCCGGACAAATACCAACAGTGGCTCAAGAGCCAGCCCACCGTGGCCCAAACCCTGGGCCGCCAGAGTGCCAGCCGCTAGACCAGCCGTCTTAAGGGCGCCGCGCCCATCCGTTCCTGAACTCCTGAACACCGTTTGCAACCGCTTTCCTGTAGTCAAGCTTTGGAGGGCAGACCTGAAGACGAAGAAGGAGGAAGGAATGGAGCATGCAAACCCCGGCTACCACGACCACTACGTAGGTCCTGAACCTAAAAGTTGGTGGACCAAGTACGTCTTTTGCCAGGATCACAAGGTCATCGGGATGCAGTACGCCGTCACCGCCTTGTTTATCGGGTTCGTGGGGATGGTGCTCTCCTGGGGGATGCGGCTGCAACTGGGCTACCCCGGCCAGTTCGCCTTCATAGACCCGGCCCGCTACTACCAGGCCGTCACCCAGCACGGGATGATCATGGTGATCTATCTTCTCACCGCCTTCCTGCTGGGCACCTTTGGCAACCTGCTGATCCCCATGATGCTGGGGGCCAGGGACATGGCCTTCCCCTTCGTCAACATGCTCAGCTACTGGGTCTACCTGCTCTCGGTGCTGGTGCTCTTGGCGAGCTTCTTGGTGCCCGGTGGCCCCACCGGGGGCGGCTGGACGCTGTATCCGCCGCAGACCCTGCTCAAAGGCACGCCCGGCTCGGACTGGGGCATCGTCTTGATGCTGGTCTCGCTGATCCTTTTCATCATCGGGTTTACCATGGGCGGCCTCAACTACGTCACCACCGTGCTGCAACTGCGCACCAAGGGCATGACCCTTATGCGGATGCCGCTGGTGGTGTGGGGCATTTTCGTGGCGACCATCCTGGCCCTCCTGGCCTTCCCGGCACTGTTTGTGGGCTGCGTGATGATGCTTTTAGATCGGCTGGCGGGCTCTTCCTTCTTCGTGCCTACGGTGGTCCAGTTCGGGCAGGTGCTCCCGCACGAGGGCGGTAGCCCGCTCCTCTTCCAACACCTGTTCTGGTATTTCGGTCACCCCGAGGTCTACATCGTGATCCTCCCGGCGATGGGGGTGATCTCCGAGATCATCGCCGTACACGCGAGAAAGCCCATCTTCGGCTACCCCATGATGGTGCTCTCCATCGTGATTATCGGGGCGCTGAGCTTCGTGGTTTGGGCGCACCACATGTACACCAGCGGGATGAACCCCTACTTTGGCTTCCTCTTCGCCGTCACCACGCTAATTGTAGCGATTCCCTCAGCGGTGAAGGTCTTCAACTGGGTGCTCACCTTGTGGCGCGGCAACATCCACCTCACCACCCCGATGCTCTTCGCCATCGCGTTTCTCAACACCTTCCTGATCGGCGGGCTTACGGGTCTGTTCCTGGGCAACGTAGTGGTGGATTTCCCACTCCAGGACACCTACTTCGTGGTAGCACATTTCCACATGGTGATGGGCGTGGCGGCGATTGTGGCGATCTTCGCCGGGATTTACCACTGGTTCCCCAGGGCCACGGGCCGGATGATGAACGAACAGATGGGCAAAATCCACTTCTGGGTCACCTTTGTGGGGACCTACGCCATCTTCCTGCCGATGCACTACACCGGCCTGACCGGGATGCCGCGCCGCTACTACAACTTTGACGCGCTGAACTTTCTGCCGCAGTCGGTGCACAGCCTCGAGCGCTTTATCACCATCGTCGCCCTGATTGTGGGGGCGGCCCAACTGCTCTTCGGCTACAACTTTATCGTCAGCATCTTCCGCGGCAAAAAGGCTGAGGCCAACCCTTGGCGGGCGGCCACGCTCGAGTGGGTCCCCCCGATGCCCGCCCCCCACGGCAACTGGGGCGAGAACCCGCCGCCCAAGGTCTACCGCTGGCCCTACGACTATAGCGTCCCCGGCGAGAAAGAGGATTTCATCCCGCAGAACCGGCCCACGGTGCAGGCCGCCGGGGCCAGCGGAGACGACTGATGCCCCAGGTCCGCGAGCGAGACGGCGGCAGCATTGACCGGGGCGGCAGAGGCCCTGGCGGGGGACGGGGTGGGAGCGGGAGCGAGGCTTTCCCCGTTCCCAACTCGAAACTCGCGGTATGGATTCTGCTGGCGGTGCTCACGGTGCTTTTCAGCGCCATCGTGAGCGCTTATTTAGTAAGGATGGACCTGCCCGACTGGAAATCCCCGCCCAAGCTGGGGATTTTGTGGCTCAATACTGCGCTTTTAGGGCTCTCGAGCCTCTTCTTCCAGCGGGCGAGTTGGGCCGCGCGAAAAGGAGAAGCCCGAGGTGTACACACCGTATTGCGGCTGGGCGGGCTTTTCGGCGGGCTGTTCATCGTGGGGCAGCTCGTGGCTTGGGGGATGCTGCGGGGTGCGGGGTTTTTGATTGGGGGGAACCCCAGCTCGAGCTTCTTCTATTTCATCACCGCGCTGCACGGCCTGCACCTGCTGGGCGGGCTGGTGGCCTGGGCGGTGGTGAGTGCGCGTCCAACCCCGCTCCGCATCGAACTTTGCACCCTCTACTGGCACTTCCTGCTGGTGGTTTGGTTGGTGCTATATGGCTTGCTGTTGTTCACGTGAAGAACGCACAAATTACGTCGTGTCGTAGTCGAGGTTTTTAGCTATCAGCCATCAGCTATCCGCTATCAGCAACTTTTCAGGAGGCAGCGTGGAGCGACAACCCAAACCCACCCTCAAAAGCCCCAGCCAACTGGTGAGCGACTGGGCCAGCGACCTCTCAGCGTTCAAGGTGGTCTGGAGCAAGGCCATGATGTGGATTTTCTTGCTCTCCGACACCTTTATTTTCGGCTCCTTCATCGCCAGCTACGCCTCCGCCCGCCTCGCCGCCAGCTCCACCAACTCCTGGCCCGACCCCAAGGAGGTGTTCTCGCTAAACCTCGGCGGGCAGCCGGTTCCCCTCCTCCTCATCGCCATCATGACCGTGGTGCTGATCAGCAGCAGCGGGACGATGGCGATTGGGGTTTATCATGCCTACGCCAAGCGCAAGGTCCAGACCGCGATTTTCCTGGTGCTCACTGCCCTCTTGGGCCTGACCTTCGTGTGTATGCAGGCCTACGAGTGGACCCACCTGATCGTGGACGAGGGTTTCCGGCCCTGGACAAACCCCTTGGGCTCACCCCAGTTCGGCTCCTCATTCTTCATGATGACCGGGTTCCACGGGCTGCACGTGAGCATCGGGGTAATCTACCTCACCGCGACGGCGGTGCGTGTACTCAAGGGCGTCTACGACAAGGGCAGCTACGTGGGGGTGGAAATCTGCGGCCTCTACTGGCACTTCGTCGATTTGGTCTGGGTCTTCATCTTCGCCTTCTTTTACCTGTTTTGAGGCCGATGATAATTGTAATGGTTCTTTTAGCCCCCTCTCCCTCGATGGGAGAGGGTTGGGTCGAACCCGCGCTAGCGGGCAGGCTACGCCCGAGACGGGTGGAACGCTAACGCGTTTACTCCCACCAGGGAAGAGGGGGTTAAGCCGCAAGGAGAGCTATGGAACACGCTGAGCACACCGCGACCGCAGGCAAGGGCGAACAACATCAACCTTTTCAGGTCTATCTAATCGTCTGGGGCTTGCTCTTCGTTCTATCGGCCCTGTCGTACTTTTTGGATTACTTCAACGTTCACCCCGATATTCTGCGCAAATTCCTCATCACCGCCTTCGCGCTGATTAAGGCTGCTTTGATCGTCGGGTTCTTCATGCACATGCGCTTCGAGCGGCTGGGGCTGGTGCTAGCGATTCTGCTGCCGCCACTGTTATTGATGGCTCTGGTAGCGATTATCCTCCCCGAAGGCCATTACGTCTCAGGAGTGCGGGAAATCTTCTTCGGGCGGTAAGGTATGGCCAGGCACGGGGTGATTTTGCTGCTGGCGACGGTGTTCGCCGGGGTTACGTTTTGGTTCAGCTTCCAGGCTGGAGACCTGCGCGACCCCCTCGAGCGTGCCCTACAGCGCGACACCCCGTTTTTTTGCAGCGGTGCCGGGGTTCAAAACCCTGATACGGGTGAGGGAACCACCAGTGCGGGCCAAGCTTGGGGTATCGGCTTGCTGATTCCCTTGCCCTTTGTGCTGATCGGAACGGTTGGATTCCTGCTGTGGCGCTCAGGGCGAAAATCTGATTTCGGGCACAACGAAGGACGGTGGTGATGAACGGGATTTTTGAGGGGTTGATTCTGGCCGCTGCTGAGCTTGGTCACGTAGACGCTCACACCATGCAAATCGTGGGCCTGGTGGTCGGAGTGATGACCACCTTGGGCGGGGCGGTGGTGGGCTCGGTAGCGGCGGTGCTGGTGTGGAAGGCCACCGGCAGCCGCCTGAACGGCATTCTTGTGGGCATCGTCGCTGGTTCTCCCATGGGGGCAATTGTGGGGTTCCTCCTGGGCAGCGCGCTTTCGCACATCGTCGGCTCAGGGGCGGGTGCACTGATTGGGCTGCTGGGCGGGGCTATTGGTGGGTTTATCGGCAGCGGTCTGGGCACTACCGGAAAAGTGTTGAGTTAGATGCATTGATAGGTTGGGAGAAAGGGGAAAGCCATATGTTAGGAAATGCCCCGGTGATGACGATTTTGCCGGTGATGGATTTAGGCCGTGCTCGAGATTTCTACGAGGAAAAGCTCGGGCTCACGCCCCGAGGGCTAAACCCGGATGGCAAGTTCCTCTACTCGTGTGGAGCGGCGATTATCGCGCTCTTTCCAAAAGAAGGCGGTACAAAAGCCGACCACACCGCGGTTAGCTTCGAAGTAGAAGATATCGAAGCCGAGATCAAAGCGCTCGCGGCCAGGGGCGTGGTGTTTGCCGACTATGACCTTCCGGGTTTGAAAACGGTGAACCATGTCTGTGTGCTGGGTGCAGAAAAAGCGGCTTGGTTCAATGACACCGAGGGGAACATCTTGTGTATCCACGAGGTAATCCCCTGAGCCGTTGAACTGCCCTGGGGGTAACGAAACAAAGCGAAACTTGGCAGGCGGTGAGCGCTTCTCTCAGGCTTCTGCGATACAGTAGGCGCATGGGTTTGGTTCACATCATCGGTGCGGGTTTATCCGGCTCGGAGGCGGCTTGGGCGGCGGCTCGAGCTGGTGCAAAAGTTCGACTTTATGAGATGCGCCCGACCCGCATGACCCCCGCCCACCACACCGAGGGCCTAGCTGAACTGGTCTGCTCCAACTCGCTTGGGGGGGAAGGGGAGACCAACGCCAAGGGCTTGCTCCAGGCCGAGATGCGCGCGGCGGGGTCGTTGATCATGCAGTCTGCCGATGCCAACCGGGTTCCAGCAGGCGGAGCTTTGGCGGTGGAGCGCGAGGGATTTTCGCAGACCATCACCGAGGCTTTGTCGCGTCACCCTAACGTAGAAATCGTGCGGGAAGAAATCGGCGAAATCCCCGAGGGCATCGTAGTGATTGCCACCGGCCCGCTGACCTCGGATGCTTTAGCTGAGCGTTTGCGTTCTCTGATCGGCGAAGAGTTTCTAGGTTTTTACGATGCCGCCGCGCCGGTGGTGCTGGGCGAGAGCATCAACCTGGAGAAAGCCTACCGCGCCGGGCGCTACGCCCAGAGTGACGATTACCTCAACTGTCCATTGAGCCGAGAGGAGTACGAGCGGTTTTTTGCCGTGCTAAGTGAAGCGCGTTCGCATACTCCGCATGACTGGGAGCACCTGGAGTTCTTCGAGGGCTGTATGCCCATCGAGGAAATCGCCCGGCGCGGCTTCGACACCCCGCGCTTCGGCCCGATGAAGCCGGTGGGTTTGCCCGACCCGCGCACCGGTAAAGAGCCCTACGCGGTGGTGCAACTGCGGGCGGAGGATAAGGCCGGGCGGATGTGGAGCCTGGTGGGGTTTCAGACCGGGCTCAAGTGGGGTGACCAAAAGCTGGTGGTGGGGAGCATTCCGGGGTTGGAAAACGCCGAGATCGTGCGCTACGGGGTGATGCACCGCAACACCTACCTGAACGCGCCTCGGCTGATCGAACCGAGTTTGCGGTTCAGGTCGCACCCGAACTTGCTCGTCTGCGGCGTGCTTTCCGGGGTCGAAGGTTATCTCGATTCCGCTGCTACAGGATGGTTGGCGGGGACCAACGCGGCGCGGCTTGTACAGGATTTGGAGCCGGTGATTCCGCCCGAAGCCTCGATGTTGGGTGGGCTGGTGCGTTATCTCGCCTCTGCCAACCCAGACAACTTCCAGCCCATGAACGCCAACTGGGGGCTGGTGCCTTCGGTGCTGGCGAAGGGGAAAAAGGCGGACAAGCGGGCGGCGATGTATAGGAGCGGCTTGCGGGCCTTCGAGGGGTGGCTCGAGGGCATACGCCAGACTGAGCTTACGGGCTAGCCAAACCCCCTCTCAGACGAGAAACCCAACGCTCACGGGGCTAATAGATTAAGAAAACCCAAATGTATTGAACCGACCGTTGACAGAATCGGTCGTTATGCACGAGTTTACGTCTTTAGGGCAGCTTTCGCTGGGCCTCGAGGCCAGCCTGCGGGTCGCCGAAGGCCCCCTTCGCAATCAAAACTTCTTGTAAAGCGTTCATGGGTCGCACGTTACCACGATGCCTGTCATGCTTTTGGGGGATCAATTCCTCTTCATTACCGCCATGATTATCCTGTTGACCCGCGCCGGACGACAAGCCCAGCGAAGGGTCGCCAGGCCCCTGGCGATGCCGGTGCTCGTCGTCCCCACAGAGGGCAAAAACTCGAGGCCGCTGGGCGCGAGCAAAACGATAGAG
Source organism: Meiothermus sp. (assembly GCA_040290005.1). Lineage (GTDB taxonomy): Bacteria > Deinococcota > Deinococci > Deinococcales > Thermaceae > Meiothermus. Next base: position 32,559 of record PSMF01000001.1, on the reverse strand, counting down.
GTCATTAAGCCTCGAGGCCGGGGAAACTTCCCCGGCCTCGAGAACAGTGGCTCATACCGCTTTCGGTGCTTTGTCGTCGTGAGCTAGAGGCTTGTCCACCGCGATCCAGTCGGCCATCTGGCGCATCATCCGGGCCGTGAAGTTGCGCATGTTGTCGGCGTAGGAGTGGACCTTGGCGGCCTTCATCTCCCTGGCCTGGCTGGCCTCGTCGTAATACTGCTGCACCTTTTGCTCGGCCATCTTCTGCTGCTGGTAATAACTCTGATAGTTCATAGACCCTCCCAGGGTTCGGGAAAGGGCTCTGAGCACCGCTCGAGACATGTGTGCGCCTCGCGCGTAGCCTGTCGCGGGATCGCCGCTTCAGGAGAAGTGCTGGTCAAACAGAGCCGAACTGGTCGCCAATCTTCCGGGCCAGAATTCTCTCAAGCTGAACTGTGGGGGTTAGCAGCTCGAAGAGGTGAGCGTGGGAGTGACTTGAAAACTGAAAGTCCAAACCGCCGCCTTTAGGCCAAACGCGTGAACTCGAACTTCGATTAACATCATTCCTCTCACCTCCTCTAATGAAGAGTGTATAACAAGGTGCATGATGTATACAACCCCCGTAAAAATGCTTGAACTCGGGTCAGAAATTTATGAGGCTCTGATGTGGAGTGTATACGCCGGAAGCGTACCCGAGGAAGTCACGTCCTGGACAGCGATAATGGGCTCGAGGTTTTGCCCCTCAATAACGCAGCTTATCTGTTGAGTTTATGCGGCTTAGCGTGCCGTCCAGCCCAAATCCATGGTCTGCGCCGAGCCGGTGATGGCACTCCCTTTTTCTGAGGCCAAAAACAGCGCGAATTCCGCGACTTCTTGGGGCTCGATTAATCGCTTGAGTGCGGCAGGAGCCAGCATGACTTTTTCGATTACCTCAGCCTCGGGGATGTTCAGCGTGCGGGCCTGATCGGCGATCTGCGACTCGACGATGGCGGTTTTGACGTAGGCGGGGCAGATGGCGTTGCAGGTGATGCCGTGCTCGGCGGCCTCGAGCGCCACCGTTTTAGTCAGCCCCAACAGTCCGTGTTTGGCAGTGATGTAGGCCGATTTGTTCGGGCTCGCCACCAGCGCGTGAATGCTGGCGATGTTGAGGATGCGTCCCCAGCGGCGTTCCTTCATGCCCGGAAGCATGGCCTTGATGAGCTGAAACGGCGCGGTGAGCAGCACCTGAAGCAGCAGGTTCCAGGTTTCTCGAGGAAACTCGTCAACGGGATGAATACGCTGGAGCCCGGCGTTGTTGACCAAAATGTCAATCGGGCCTTCTCTGAGGGCTTTCTCAGCTAATTCTTCGACCTCGGCTTGGCTCGAGAGATCGGCTTGAATAAACACGCCGCCCACGGCTTTAGCGACTTCTTCACCCGAGGAGGAGAGGTCGTTGATGATAATTTTGGCTCCTTCGCGGGCGAAAACCTCTGCGACCGCCTTGCCGATTCCGGCTCCCCCACCGGTGACGAGCGCCCGTTTACCCTGTAGCTCCATAGCCGGATTCTAGCCTGCTGGTGGCTCGTAGAGCACGGTTGCCTCGCCCTCGATTACCCGCTCGCCGTGCTGGTTGGTGCATATCGTTTCCAACGTCAGAATAGGCTTATCCTCGCGGACGGCCTTGACCGTCACCCTGGCGGTGATGGTATCGCCGATCCGAGTAGGACGAACGAATTTGAGGTTCTGGCCTAAATACACCGCGCCCACACCGGGCAGCTTCGTCCCGATAGCCGTTGAAATCAGCCCGGCCACCAAGATTCCTTGGGCTATGCGCTCGCCGAACCGCGTCCCCTTGGCATATTCCGCGTCCACGTGCAGCGGGTTGGTGTCGCCCACCGCACCGATGAACAGGGCGACGTTCGCCTCGGAAATGGTTTGGCTGTAACTGGCGCTATCGCCGATTTTGAACTGCATGGGCTGAGTATAAAGCGATGAGCGACGGGCGATGAGCCAAAACAAGGCTCAAAGCTCAAAACACGGCTCCCGTCTAGGACGGTGAAATTAGAATTCAAGAATCAGTGTTCTGAACATGAGGTGTCTTGGCCTTGGACCTTCGGCTTTAGACCTTGGACTTTATCTTTAGCTCATCGCTATTTTCACGCCAGCGCCGAGCTTCCCGACATCGAGCCCTGGCGCATCAGGGTTTGGGCCAGCTCCAGCCTCGCCACCAGCGAGGGAGCCTCGAGCAGCGCCTGTTTATCAGCGGCGCCCACTTGCAGGTTCACGCAGAGGAAGGAAGCCTGGTACAGCGGGTCGTCCGGCAGGTTGGCGATGGCCTCTTCCAGTGCCTTGGGGTCAGCTTTTCCGGCGACATACGAACGGAAAACGTCCATGGTGTCCCAAGCCGCGACGGCCTCGCTGCCCTGGTCGGAGCGCTCTAAGGGCTCGGGGATGTCGAGCGTGGTGTGGTAGAGCGTGTCAAAGGCACCAGCCCCCTCGACCCGGCAGCGGTCCCCGCCCCGGCAGACGATGTTGAAGGTTCCGTCGGGGTTTTCCTGCGCCGCCAATAAATACACGTAGCCCCCGACCTCGCGGATGCCGGATTCTTCGGCCAGGGTAATCACGAAGCGCCGCTCACCCTCGTCCTTAGCAAGCAAATCCTTGACCATCTGCTTGTAGCGATCCTCGAAGATGAACAGCGGAATCATCAGCCCCGGAAACACCACGGTTTCTGGCAGGGGGAAGAGCGGCAAGCGGTCCACGGCTTCTAGGCTAACGCTGGACTGAGCTTGAGAATGCGACCCAGGGTTCAGGTTTTGTGTTGATGCTCTTTCCAGCGGGTCTCAAGCCTATCAAAGATACCCCAAAGCTTCTCTCTTGGCAGAATTACCTGCTCGGTCTCGCCCTCGCCGATGAGGTCGCCCAGTTCGTTCCAGACCCGCATCGTCGCGTAAATCCGGTTGCCCTCGGTGCGGATGTGCTCGGCGAGGATTTTGACCCTCATCCCCGGCAAAGCCGAGGCCAAGTGGTTCACGCTGACCTTTGAGCCGATGCCTTCCTCACCGTCTTCTAGAAAGTCGAGGATAATCATCCGCCCGGCCTGCTCAATGTGTTTCGCCATCCAGTAGGTCGCGTAAACGTTGTGCAGCTTGCCCAGGCGAGGGTCATCAGGATGCTCGAAGTCCACCGTCATCACGTCGGTGACGGTGATTTCTAGGGTGGTTTGAAGGCCGATGGGGATAGGTTTCATCGTTTGGCGACCTCGTAGGGGCGGGTCTTAGACCCGCCCCTACATCGCGGGATCAAAGTTTACGCAAGTCCGCGACGCGCTTGAGCTTTCCGCCCTCGCTCCTGGGTGCGGTTCCGGGCGCAATAAGCGTGACGGTGACGCTCACCCCGACATTCTCCTTGATTTTGTGGGCGACGTGTTTGCCGATGTCGGAACGAAGGATTCCTTCGCCGTGCTGGGCATAGTGAAGCTCGGAGACCTCGAGCCTCAGCTCCACCTCGTCCATAATCTCAGGGCGCGTGACGATGATTTGATAATGCGGCGCGACCTCGGGAATGCCCAGCAGCACGGCTTCGATCTGGGTTGGGTAGACGTTCACCCCACGAATGATGAGCATGTCGTCGGCACGGCCCCGAATCTGGGCCATCCGCGCGTGGGTGCGGCCCGAGGCCCCCGGTGAGCGAGTGATGTAGGTTAGATCGCCGGTCCAGTAGCGCAGCATCGGCATGGCCTTCTTGGTCAGCGTGGTGAAGACCAGCACGCCGATTTCTCCGTCTGGGAGCGGGTCACCGGTCTCGGGGTCTACAATCTCGGGATAGAAATGGTCTTCCCAAATATAAGAAAGCCCGTCCCGTTCGTTCACATCCTCGTTCGACACGCCCGGCCCCATGATCTCCGAGAGGCCGTAAATGTTGGTGGCCTGTACACCCAAGCCCTCCTCGACGCTCTTACGGATAGCTTCGGTCCAAGGCTCTGCACCCAGGATGGCGTATTTCAGGCTGATTTCCTGGGGACTCACGCCGCGCTTTTTGAACTCTTCGGCCAGGGTTTGCGCGTAGGACGGGGTGCAGGAGATCATCTCGGGTTTGAAATCTTGAATCAGCATGATTTGCCGGTCGGTCATCCCGCCGGAGACCGGAACCACGTTCATGCCGAGTTTCTCCGCGCCGTCATGCAGCCCCAGCCCGCCCGTGAACAGGCCGTAGCCGTAGGCGTTGTGCAGCATCATGCCGGGTTTGCCGCCTGCCGCGGCCAGCGAACGCGCGACCACTTCCGAGAAGACCTCGAGGTCGCCCCGCGTATATCCCACCACCGTCGGCTTCCCCGTCGTCCCCGACGAGGCGTGGATGCGGGCGAGTTCCTCCCTAGGCACCGCGAAAAGCCCGAACGGATAGGTGTCGCGCAGGTCTTTCTTGCGGGTGAAGGGGAGCTTGGGCAAGTCCTCCACGCCGCGAATGTCGCCGGGCTTTAAGCCCTTTTCGTCGAAACACTGCCGGTAGAAGGGAACGCGCTTGTAGACGAGCTGGATTTGCTCGCGCAGTCGCTCGTTCTGCAACTCGGTGAGTTTGGGGCGGGGGAGGGTTTCTAAGTCGGGTTGGAACATCGGCATTCGCACCTCCTAGAGCGCCATCTTGAAACCGATGTGGCTGGCCTCGAAGCCGAGGCGTTTGTAAAAACGGTGTGCATCGGTGCGGGAGTTGCTGCTGGTGAGCTGGACGAGTCTCGCACCGTGGGCTTTGGAGCGTTCCACAGCCCACATCACCAAGGCTTCGCCTAAACGCTGTCCACGAAAGCGTTCGTCAATATGTACCGCTTCAATCTGCGCTCTGGTCCCGCCCTGGTAGGTGAGGCCAGGGAGAAAGGTGAGTTGCAGCGTACCGATGACTTTGCCCTCGCGCTCGAGCACCGCCAAAAACTGCTTGGGGTCAGCATCTATCACCTCAAATGCTTTGTAATACGCGTTTGGGAGCGGGTTTCGGTAGTCTTCTCGAGCCCTCCCCAACACATCCTCGGCATGCAGGCGGACAATTTCGGGTACATCGGCCTTGGTCGCGCGGCGGATAGTACCTTTGCCGTCGGGGAGTGAATGGGTGTCATTCATAAAGGTGTGGATGTAGGTACGCAAGGCCTTGCGTACCTACAAGGTCGGCAGGTTGATTTGCGGGTACGTGTGGAATCACAGCGCGGTCATCCCCCCGTCCACCGCCAGCACCTGCCCCGTGACGTAATCCGAAGCCGGAGCGCACAGATACAGCGCCGCCGCCGCCAGTTCGCCGGTTTTGCCGATGCGCCCGAGCGGGGTGCGCTCAGCTACCATCTGTTCCATGCGAGGCAGCAGCTTCTCGGTCATGCGGGTGGGGAAGAAGCCCGGTGCGAGGGCGTTTACCCGGATGCCGTAGCGACCCCATTTCACCGCTAAATCCCTGGTCAGTGCGATCATCCCGCCTTTGGAGGCTGAGTACGCCGCCGCGTCCAGTACTTCAGGCGGGCTTCCAGCCAGCCCGGCAGTCGAGGCGATGTTGAGGATTTTGCCGTAGCCCCACTTCTTCATGCCCCGCGCGGCGATCCTCGAGGCCAAAAAAGTCCCGGTGATATTCACGTCCAGCACCTCGCGGATTTTCGCGGCGGGGACTTCTAAAGCGTCCTGGCCCCAGGTGACACCTGCTGCGTTGACGAGGATGGCGACTTCTCCCAGTGAAGCGAAAGCGGCCTCGAGCGCCGCCTCATCCTGCACGTTGCCGACAATGGGCATCGCGTCGGGAACGTACTTTAGCGCCTCTTCAAAAAACCCTTCCCGACGGGCCATCAAGGCGACCTTGGCCCCGGCTTGGCTCAGCGCGACGGCGATTTCCAGGCCGAGCCCCCTCGAGCCCCCCGTGACCAGCGCGGTTTTGCCGTTTAGACGAAATTGGTCGAATACGTTCATGGCCTCTCAAATCATAAGCGCTGTTATTCGCTCATCCGAAAAACGGTTCCGCTAAAGAGGGCCACCAGGTCAGCCCCGCGCCGGATTTCGATGCGGTAGGTCGCGGTTCGGCGGCCCAGGTTTTCCTCGCTGGCGTGGGCCTCGAGCGCGTCGCCCTCGCTCACCCGCTTGAAGTATTCCATGTGGGTCGAGAGGGCTACGGCGGGGATTCCATGCGAGTTGGAAGCCAGCGCAAACGCGGCATCGGCGAGGCTATAGAGAAACCCGCCATGACCGTTGCCGTGGATGTTGAGATGCTCGCGCCGGACGTGGGTCTGTAGCACGGCTTTGCCCACCCCGACGGCGCAAATTTCGATACCCAGCAACCGCATATAGGGGTCAGATTGGAGATGATCCGCGCTCACAACATCTCTTCCTTGGCCCGAATGCCCAGATAGCTCTCGATCACGCGCGGGTCGTGCAGCAACTCGGAACCTTTGCCCTCCATGACGAGTTCCCCGGCCTCGAGCACGTACCCCCGGTCGGCCAGTTTGAGCGCCATCCGCGCGTTCTGCTCGACCACCAGGATCGTCACGCCCTGCGTCTTCAGCTCCGCTAGGATGCGGAAAATCTCGCCCACGATGAGCGGGGCTAACCCTAAGCTGGGCTCATCGAGCAGGAGAAGTTTAGGCTTCGCCATCAGGGCGCGACCAATCGCCAGCATCTGCTGTTCGCCTCCGCTCATCGTACCCGCGAGCTGCTTGCGCCGCTCTTTGAGCCGGGGGAACAGTGCGTAGACCCGCTCGAGGTCGTCCCTGAGCCCCTTCTCGCGCCGCTGGAAGCGGGTAAAAGCGCCCAGCATCAGGTTGTCCTCGACCTCCATCGAGGCGAAGAGTTCGCGCTTTTCCGGCACCAGCACCATGCCCTTCGCGGCGAGCGATTCAGGTGTGCGTTTTTTGAGCTCCTGACCCTGATAGCTCACCGCGCCGCTGCTGCGCTCGAGGCCCATAATCCCCTTCAGGGTGCTGCTCTTACCCGCCCCGTTGGGCCCAATCAAGGTGATGGCCTCGCCCTCGGCCACGCTCAGCGAGAGGTTCCTCACGGCCTCGACGGCCCCGTAGCGCACGGTGAGGTTTTTGACCTCGAGGACGTTCATGCCACCACCTCCCCCAAATATGCCTCGACCACTTTGGGGTTGCGCTGCACCTCGGTAGGCGTGCCCTCAGCCAGCTTTTCGCCGTAGTGCATCACCACCACGCGGTCCACTAAGCCCATCACCAAATCCATGTCGTGGTCCACCAGAAGCACCGTCACGCCCTCGGCCACCAGTTTACGAATCAAGGCGGCGAACTGGCGCTTTTCCCCCGCCCGCAACCCGGCGGCGGGCTCGTCCAGGAGCAGAACTTCGGGGTTTGAGGCTAGTGCGCGGGCAATCTCCAGCAGCCGCAGTTGTCCAATCGCCAGCCCGTCGGCTTTTTGCTGGGCGATGTGGGCTAGTCCGACGCGCTCCAAAGCCCGATACGCTTCGAGGTTCGCGGCGTTTTCTTCGGCCCTCGAGAGCCCGAACATCGAGGTGATGATGCCCGCTTTCGTTCGCGCATACGTGCCCAGGGTGGTGTTCTCGAGCACGGTCATCTCGGTGAACAGGTGAGGGTGCTGGAAAGTGCGGGCCAGCCCCAGCTTATGCACGTCGTAAGGTGCTTTTCCGGTGATGGTCTGCCCCTTGAGCTTGACGCTGCCCTCGCTCGGCGCATAGACCGAGGTAATCAGGTTGAAGCAGGTTGATTTCCCCGCCCCGTTCGGCCCGATAAGCCCGAGAATTTCGCCCCGGCGAAGTTGAAAGCTGATTTTATTCACCGCGACCAGGCCGCCAAAGCGCTTGGTGAGGTCGGAAACCTCGAGCATCACTTCCGTTGGCTCACCCGCTACCAGCCGCGCCGGGAGACCGCTCCCCTCGGGCGTTTTCGCCTTGCCCTTGGGCAGATAGCGTTCGATAAAAGGCCATAAACCTTTGGGGGCCAGAATCAAAATCAGCACCAGAATCAGCCCGTAGGCGATGATCTCGTAGTTGCCGCTGCGCCCGAAGAGGGCGGGGAGGAGGTCCTTGAGCCATTCCTCGAGCGTCACCACCAGCCCCGAACCCAGAATCACCCCCGGAATGCTCCCTACCCCGCCCGCCACGGCAGCAATCAAGTACTTAATCGAGGCATCAAGGCTAAAGGGTGAAGGGTTCACGAAGCGCAGGAAGTGCGCGTACAGCCAGCCCGCCACGCCCGCGTACACAGCCGAGAGCACGAAAACTTGCAGCTTGAGCGTGGCCGGGTTCACCCCGAAGCTCGCGGCGGCCACCGCATCGCCCCGGCTGGCCCGCAAGGCGCGTCCGACGCGGCTACCTGTCAGGTTCCAAGCCGCCCATGCTCCGACCAGGACGAAGAAAGCCGATAGATAGAAAAACGCCTTGGGATCAATAAGTTTGAGCCCGAACACCGAAACCGCCGGGAGATTAGTCAGCCCTGTGAAGCCACCCGTCACATCCGTCCAGCTCCCCATGACGATGTAAAGTGCCATGCCCCAGGCAATCGTCGAGAGCGGCAGATAGTGGCCCTTGAGCCGCACGGTGATGCCGCCCAGCACCACCGCGCCGAGTGCCGCTACCAGCACACCCGCAGGCAGCGTGAGCCAGGGGCTCCAGCCCGCTTTTGTGGTCAGGAGTGCGGTGGTATACGCTGCCAGCCCCATGAACGCGGCCTGCCCGAAGCTCGTCATTCCGGCGAGGCCCGTTAGCAAATAAAGCCCGAGTGCGACGAGTGCGCCGAAGGCGATGAAATTTGCCAGGGTCAGGTAGAAGGGGAAAGGGGAGAGCAGCAGCGGAGCTAGCAGCACCAACGCCACGATGACGACGGGTGTCCAAGGAACGCGGCTCACGGGAACCTCCTGCGGAGGCTGCTAACCGTTAACCGTTGACCGTCAACCGAAAAAGTCTTTGCAGTGAACGGTGAACTGTGAACGGTCAACGCGCAGCTCATTCTTCCTCCCCGATTTCATGGCTGCGCAGGCTGCGCCATAGGAGTACCGGCAGCAGCAGGGCGAAGACGAGAGCATCTTTGAAGGGGCTCGAGACGTACCCCGCCCACTGCTCGAAAGCGCCCACCACCAAGGCGCCCACCACCGCGAGCGGATAGCTGATGAGCCCGCCCAAAATCCCTGCCACGAAGCCCTTGAGCCCGAAGAGGAAGCCTTGGAAATACGCAGGGCTGATCAGCGGAGCCAGGAGCATCCCGCTCACGGCGACGATCAGCGTAGCGATGCCAAAGGCTACATATCCGGCCTGGGCAGGGGAGATGCCTAAAAGACGCGCTCCGAAGCGGTTGACCGCGCAGGCGCGAAGCGCTTTACCGTTAAGGCTACGGGTGAAGAACAAAAACAGGCCCAGCATCGTCAGAATCGCAAACCCATACACTAGAAAAGCCTGGTTGTTGACCGGCACGGTGCCGAGGTTGGTCTGCCCGCTCAGGATGGAAGGCAACCGGTACTGCTCGGGGCCGAAGAATACCAGTCCTAAGCCCTGATACGCGAAGTGCAGCCCCACCGCGATGATGAGGTAGGTCAACACGCTCGCGTTCTTGGCCGGTTGGAAGAAGAGCCGGTAGCTCGCCGGGCCAATCGGGAGCACGACGAGCACGGCCAGAATCCAGCCGAGCCATAAAGGGACGCCCCTGGCCCCCACCCAAGCCAGCCCTACCACCAACACTGCCGCCAGAAACAGCCCCACTGCACGGCGTAGGTCGGCTCTGTCGAGCACCGCCCAAACCAGCAGCAAGCCCGCCGATAGCCAGGCCGTTCCGGGGATTTGCCCGTGCAACTCGAGCCCGCTCACCTCACCTGGCAGAAAAAACACGTAGGTGAGGGGCGCGAAGACCAACAACTCGCCCAGGGGCACTAAAATCACTCGAGTCACCGCGAAGACCAGCACCAGCGACAAGGCCAGCAGGGCGTAAATCGTGCCGCTCTGTACGGCATCCGCAGCGAGGAAGGGAACTACGGTCCAGTCCATAACCGGCGGGCGCCCCTACGAAGACCCTATTGGAACGTCCGCACCAGCTTCCAGCCGAGCTTGCCGCTGGGGTTCTTGACCACCTCAACCATCACCGCGGCCTCGTTGAACTTGAGCCCAAGATGGTCTTGAGCGCTCATATTGAAGATGCCGTGAGTGCCGACCACGCCCTTGGTGGCTTCAATTTCATTACGCAGGGCGGTGCGGAAGGCGGCTAAGTCGGTGGGTTGGGCGGATTTGAGGGTGCGCTCTAAGGCCGCCCGCAGGATGGTCCAGGCGTCGTAGGCGTGGCCGCCAAAGGTCGAGTAGCTGCCGATGCCGTACTTGGCCTCATACTGCTGTACATAAGATTGCCCGACCTTCTTGGTCGGGAAGTTGGCGGGCAGTTGGTCGAAGACCAGAATCGGCCCGGCAGGAAGGCGGGTTCCAATCACCGCGTCGCCGCCGACCCGCAGGAAGTCGGGGTTGGCGACGCCGTGGGTCTGGTAAATCAGCCCCTTATAGCCGCGCTCCTTGAGGGTGCGCTGCGGCAACACCGGGGCCGTGCCCGAGCCGCCAATCAGCACGGCATCGGGGTTTTTGGAGAGGATACGCAGGATTTGCCCCGTGACCGAGGTATCGCTCCTGGAGAACCGCTCCGAGGCCACCACGTTGATGCCCGCTTCCTTGGCCGCTGCCTCGAAAGCCTTGGCCCAGCCCTCGCCATATGCGTCGTTGAAGCCGATGTAAGCGACGCTCTTGACGTTGTTGGCGGTCATGTCCTGCACGATGGGCTGGCTCATCTGCTCTTCAGTTTGCGGGGTTTTGAAAATCCACTTGCGTTTGTCATCTATCGGAGCGACGATCTCGCGGTTGGCAGCGAGGGAGAGGTTAGGCACGCCGCCCTCGGCAATGGGGTCAATCATGGCGAGGGTGGCCGGGGTGGTGGTGGTGCCGATAATCGCTAGCACCTGATCTTCCTGAATCAGCTTCCGCGCCGCCCGCACCGCTTGGGTGGTGTCCGAAGCGTCGTCCACGATGACAAACTGCACGGGTCGCCCGCCCACGCCGCCGCGCTTGTTGGTTTGTTCTTCCAGGAGCAGCAAAGTGTTGCGCTCCGGGATTCCCAAGCTTGCGCCGGGGCCGGTGGCCGAGACCACCACGCCGATTTTGAGTGGCGCTTGCGATTGCCCCAATCCGAGCCCTAAGCCAAGTGCCAAAACGCCTACAGCCAATCTCTTCATACCTGTTCCTCCAGCTCCGTTTTGCTTTCTGATAAGGGAAATAGCTTCAGTTGATTGAAGTTTTCCAGCCCCGCGGCCACCATCCGGCGCAAGAGCGGGTGTGGGCGGTAGCGGTCCTCCCCGAGTTCCTCGTATAAGCCCTCGAGCGCCCTTAAAACCGGTTTGAGCCAGATGATTTCGGCCCACTCGAGCGGCCCCCTGGGATACCCCGTCCCCAGCCGCATCGCCTTATCCAAATCGGCGGGACTAGCACCCCCCTCAGCCACGGCAGAAACCGACTCGTTGATTAACAGTGCCAGGACGCGGAATCCTACCCCGCCAGGTTGGTCGGGCAGCGTTAGGGTGACATGGCCGTGGGCTTGGAAGTAGGTTTGGGCCAACTCCAGAGCTTTGTTCGGCCCCGAAAGCGGCGCGTACAGCTCGGCCACCGATTTCTCGGTGACTGGTGGAACCAAGCTGAATCCAGCGATTTCGCGGTCGCGGAACTCGGCCAGGGCGCTGCTCGTCGAATGTCCCCAGACGAGCGAAACCACCGGCAGGCGCTCGAAAAAGTCGTGTTTGCGCTCCAATTTCACCCGACAGTCGAGGACGAAAGCGGCCTCGGCGGCGTTCTCGGTGTGGCGGAACTTCTTGCGTAACTCTTTGGCAATCGCGTTCGGCCCGACGATGAAAGGCAAAGGTACATCATCGGATTTCCCCGGCGCTGACGGCATTGGTGATGGGCCAGGCGGATACGAATACCATCCCTGACCCGTTTTCCGCCCCAACATCCCCGCCGCCACGCGCTGGTACTGCAAAGGATGCGGGCGATAACGTGGCTCGCCGTAGAAGCCCTGATACACCGACTTCGACGCGGCAAAGTTCACGTCCAGGCCGATCAAATCCATCAGCTCGAACGGCCCCATTGGAAAGCCCATTCCCTTCAAAATCCAGTCAGTATGCTCCTTGGGAACACCCTCCCCGTGCAGCCGCAATGCTTCGCCGTAGAAAGGCCGGGCCACGCGGTTGACCAGGAAACCGGGGGAATCGCCCACCTGCACGGGCTCTTTGCCCCATGCTCGCATCATCTCGAGCGATTTTTTTGCGATTTCAGGCGCGGTTTGCAGCGCGGGAATCACCTCGACGAGCTTCATCCGCTGCGCGGGATTGAAGAAATGCAGCCCGATAACCCGCTCAGGACGATTGATTTTGGCGGCAATGGCCGAGATTGAGATGGTCGAGGTGTTTGTAGCTAGAACGTTGGATTCGTTGAGTTCGGCGAGCTTACCGAGGAGTTCTTGTTTTAGCTCGAGCACCTCCGGCACGGCCTCAATCACCCAATCCGCTCCGGCGCACTCGGCCAACTCATTGACCACCTGAATCCTGTCTAGAACCTCGTTTACCGTGCCTTGCAATCTGCCCTTCTCGAGCGCCTTCTGCAAATCCTCACGGATGGATTTTAGGGCGTTCTGGAGCGCCCCCGCCTGTGTATCGAAGAGCAGCACCGGATGACCGGCCTGGACCGCGACCTGCGCGATGCCCCGGCCCATCGTCCCCGCTCCCAATACGGCTACCCGCTCGCTCAAGACCCCTCCATCGAACTAACAAACGTTAGGTTTGTGTAGGCAGATTACTGAGCAATCCACACTCCGTCAATAGTCCAGCGCTAAATTACGTGCTGCGGCAAACCCTTTAGCTCGGACTCGGTTTGCGTCACCCAGCTACCGCTGAAGGCCTCGAGCAAACTCGCCTCCTCGAACCAACTGCGCGGGGTTTTCGCACCCCACAAAGTTTGCCTGCGCGGGTCGTTCAGGTGCCAACGGATCGGCTCGAAATCGGGGTCCACCGTGATGTAATCGGAGGTGTAGAGTTCGATGCGGTGCCCGTCGGGGTCGCGCAGGTACACGAAGAAGGCGTTGGAGATGCCGTGCCGTCCGGGGCCGCGCTCGATTTTTTCCGATTCCATCGCCCCCGCCAGGATGTCGCAGGCCCGGATGATGCTCATGGCGTCGGGCATCCAGTAGGCGAAATGGTGCAGACGCGGCCCGGTCCCGTTCGTCAGCGCGAGGTCGTGCACCCCGCCCCGGCGCTGTATCCAGGCCGCCCAGATGCGGCCCGCGTCATCCTCGGTGTACTCGGAAAGCCTGAACCCGAGTTTGTCCATGTACCAGCGCATCATGGGCTCGACCTGCGGGCTCATCACGTTGATGTGGTCAATCCGCTGGAGCCCAGGCCCTCGGTGCTGATGGTACTTTTGCAGCAGCCAAGGGTGTTTCCTGCTCTCGGCATAGAAGGCCACGGGAACGCCAAAAGGGTCTTGCAACCGCAGCAGCTTGGGACGGTCTACCTCGGTTTCCCAGCGGTAGGGGAGAGATTGCGCCTCGGCAAAGGCGGCCAGCGCGTCCAGGTCGGCATCCGTAGCTACTCGGTAGGCCAGATGTTTGATTCCCGCTTCGGGGGCCAGCTCGAGCTTGAGCGTCCACTCCCGGTCTTCGACCCCGCGCAGGTACACGGCGCTTTCGCTCTCGTGCAGCACGTTTAGGCCGAGCAAATCTACGTAGAAGTGTTTGGAGCGCTCCAAGTCGGTCACGTAGAAAACCCCGTGTCCGATGCGGATGATGTTGGGTGTCATAGCTTCACCTCCTAGGGGAGCTGCCGGTAGCCCCGATTCCAGTAGACCAGTGGGCGGCTGCCGTCCCCGCTCTCGACCTTCTCCACCTCGCCCACCACGATCTTGTGCGTGCCGCCGGGGTAGATGGCCCAGGTGCGGCAGTGGAGGGTGGCGAGTGCGCCCTGCAACACCGGGTTGCCCTCGCCGCTGAGCGGGTCGTAGCCCTCGATGGGCCGCCCAGCAAAGTGGGCCGAGGTGTGCTCGTGGCCCTCGGGCAGCAGGTTCACGGTGAAGCGCCCGGCTTTCTCAAGAATCGGCCAAATGTGTGCGTTTTGGTTGACGCATACCAAAACCAGCGGGGGCTCGAGGCTCACCGAGGTAAAGCTGCTAGCGGTCATGCCGCGCACCTCATCGCCAAAGCGGGCGGCGACCACCGTCACCCCGCTGGGCCAGTGGCTCATGGCGGTGCGGAGCTGCTCTTGGAGGGTGGGCTGGGCGGTTTCCATAAGAATCTCGCTGATAGCCTATAGCGAATAGCTGATGGCAAAAGCGGTTTCGGCTATGAGGATCAATCTCCCGCCACCACCTCGGCCTTATTGGGCTGCTCGGCCCAGCCCAAAAACTCTCTTATGCGCCGCTTGTAGGGCTCCTTATCGTACGCAGAAAACAGCGTCTGGTACATCCGCACTGGGTCGCCAAAGAAGAAGCGCTCGTAGAGGGTCTGCCGTGCCCCGAAGCTGCTGGTGGTCATGTCCCAGGCCAATCGGAAGAGTTGGACGCGCTCCCTGGCCGGAAGGGTAGCGGACTGGAGGTATTTCTCGAGGTATTGTCCCACCGGGCTATCAAAATCAGCCTCCGAGGGCAGGGTAATCATCCCCGAAGCTCCGATCTGGTGCACGATCTCGTTGATACGCGGATAAAGCCTGGGGAACAGGTTCCTGGCCCCGTCAATGGCCCCGCGATCTGGGCACATCACACCGTACTTGTTCGGCTTGGCGTCCATCTCAGCCCGCGCCCAGAAGCCCTTCATGGCCTCTAAGTAGACAATGATCTCAGCGATCTTCTCCTGCACGTGCGGGAAGGTGTCGGCCCCGATGGCCTCGCCGATGAGTGAGACAAGGCCCAAGAACGCCTCGGTCTTGGCGGTTTTGAGCACTACCACCTGGTGGGCCATGTGCATCAGGGCGCCGGTGGCGGCATAGGCCTGGTTGCACCTCTCGAGGTCGCCCAGAATAAAGATCCGCTCCCATGGCACGAAAACTTCGTCGAAGACGGTCAGACAGTCCATCTCCTCGAGCCTGCTCCCCAGGGGATAGTCGTACTCCGAGTCCCCCACGCTCATGCTCTCGCGGCTGATGAAGTGGAGCCCTGGCGTGTTGGTGGGGATGGCGAAGGCCACCGCGTATTTGTCAGCTCCAGGCCCTTCTTTGAGCAAGGTGCTGGGGAAGACCAGCAGCTCGTCGGCGGTGGGCAAGGTGCTGAGCATCCGCGCCCCGCGCACCACGATGCCGTCCTCGGTTTGCTTCACAACACCGACGGGAATGTAGGGGTCGGGCTGCTCCAAGTTCGACTTAGCCCGGTTCACCTGCGGGTTGGTGAGACAGTGGGTGGTCGAGAGGTCGTTCTCGCGCACGTACCGGACGTAATTCCGCACGTTATCGGCGAACTCGCCGAAGAACTCGGCGCTGCCCTCGTAGGCCATCAGCACCGCGTTGAGGTAATCTGGGCAGCGGCCCATCATCCCCAGGTTGGCATCGGCCCAAAGCTTATAGGCCGCGCTGCGCCGGGCTAAGTCCTCCTTTGTCCGCGCCGGGAGCAGGCTCATCGCGTAGCGCTTGCCGTCTTGCTCGTAGGTGAGGATGTCGCGGTATCGTGGGTCGTGCTGCATGTCGTAGAGCCGGGCTAAGGTGTGGGTGATGCCCTTGAACACGGGATGCGTGGTTGGGTCTTCGACCCGCTCGCCCTTGTACCAGAGGTTGGGCCGGTTTTGCCGAAGGGCCTCGAGGTACTGCTTACCGGTGCGTGCCATTTTCTTGCCTCCTAAGCGTTATCTATCGAATGATGCCAAGCCCTTTCTGCCGAAGGGTTGAATTTGCCGAACCAAGCGGGGTCAGAGGCTGGGACACCCTCACCCCAACCCCTCTCCCTCGACGGGAGAGGGGCTAAAAGCTCGAGCCGCGTCATGTTCATCCTTCACTTCCCAAACTTTGGAATAGCGTGCTCGGTGAGCGGCAGGGCGATGTTTTTGAGTTCGGTGTAGAACTCGAGGCTGTGCTCCCCGCCTTCGCGGTGGGTCCCGCTGAACTTCACCCCGCCGAAGGGCGTGGGCAGGTGGCGGACGTTGTGCGAGTTGATCCAGGTCATGCCCGCCTCGAGTCCCAGCGCCATCCGGTGCGCCCGCGTCACGTCTTTAGTCCACACATACGCCGCCAGCCCGTACTTCACATCGTTGGCCTTCTGGAGTGCCTCCGCCTCGTCCTTGAACGGTATGACGGTGAGGATGGGGCCGAAAATCTCCTCCTGGGCGATGCGCATGTGGTTCTCGCCCACGAACAGGCCGGGGGAGATGTAGTTTCCCTCGCCTCCCACGCGCTCCCCGCCGACCACCAGCTTCGCGCCTTCTTCCTGACCGATTTTCACGTAGCCCAGGACGCGCTCCAAGTGCTCCGGGTGAATCAGCGGCCCCACCTCGGTCTCGGGGTCGAGTGGGTGGCCTACCTTCACCCGCTTGGCCCGCTCTGCGACGCGGTTTACGAACTCGTCCAGGATGCTCTGGTGGACGAGTGCGCGGGAGTTCGCCGTGCATCGCTCGCCGTTGAAGCTGTAAATTTGGAAGACGGTGGCATCGGTGGCGCGGTCCAGGTCGGCATCCTCGAAGATAATCGCGGGGGATTTGCCGCCCAGCTCGAGAGAGAGCCGCTTCAACCTGTCGGCGGCGTTCTTGGTGATGATGCTCCCCGTAGTTGTCTCGCCGGTGAAGGCGATTAGCGGCACGTCCGGGTGCTTCACCAGCGCGTCCCCGGCCTCCTCGCCGAAGCCCTGCACCACGTTGAATACGCCGGGCGGCAGGTCCGCCTCCTGAACGATTTCAGCCAGCTTCCAGGCGGTGAGCGGAGACCACTCGGCGGGCTTCAGAACTACCGTGTTTCCCGTCGCCAGCGCGGGGGCGATGCGCCAGGTGGAGAGCATCATCGGGGCGTTCCAGGGGGTGATGATGCCGCAAACCCCTACCGGCACGCGCACCGAGTAGTTAATCCACTCGGCATCCACCGGGTAGGTGCGCCCGTCCATGGCCCGCTCGGCCCAGTCGGCGTAAAAGCTGAAGTTCTCGGCGGCCCGTGCCACCTGAGAGCGCACGATTTTAAGCACCTGGCCCGCGTCCAGGCACTCCATGGTCGCTAGCTCGTCGCCGTGCCGCTCGAGCACCTCCGCAATCTTCAGCAGGTATTTTTTGCGAGCCTTAGCGTTCAACTTCCACTTGCCAAACGCGGCTTTAGCCGCTTGAGCGGCCTTGTCAATGTCCTCAGCATGGCCTCGGTAGGCGTGGGCTAAGACCTCATTGGTGGAGGGCTCGAGGCTCTCAAAGGTCTCGCCCCTTGCGCCCGGTATGAACTCGTTGTTGATGAAGTGGGGAACGGTGACAGACCTGATTTTCTGCCGCACCTGAGCAATGAACTCAGGGCTGATGCCTGCGGTTTTTTCGGCGACTTTCAAGGACGGGCCTCCTTGTACAATGGGGTTATGGTCGCGGTAAAACAGAAAGTTTTGGTACAAAAAGGCGGGCGCATCGAGTTAAGCTCGCCGGAGTTGCCCGAGGGTTCGACCGCCGAGGTGATTGTTTTGCTCGAGTCGAACGAGGTTGTGCCGGCGCTCGAGAGCTTGCTGGGTAAGGCCAAGGGTAACTTTGAGTCATTCCGAGATGCCGACGAGTTCACCCGCAGGGAGCGCGACGCTTGGGAATCCTGAGCCGGATTGCAGGGCGCAAAACCTACCTCGACACCAACGTTTTTATCTACACCCTCGAGGGCTTCCCTGGAATCGAGGACGCGCTCAAGGAGCTGTTCAAAGCTATAGATGCCGGGGCGGTTCAGACCGTCAGCAGCGAGCTTTCCTTGGCTGAGGTGCTGATAAAGCCCATCCAGAACAAGAACGTACAGCATCAGGCCATCTACGAGGCCGCAATTCGCAGCCGGAAGGGGTTCGAGGTGGTTCCGGTTTCCCGAAGCGTTCTGCTTGAGGCCGCCCGCTTGCGCGGCACGACCAATCTCAGGCCGCCCGACACAATCCACGCTGCCACCGCGACGCTGAGCGGCTGTACGGGTTTTTTCTCCAACGATGGCCGAATCAAGCGCCCGAGCCTCGAGCTGATACTTCTGCGCGAGTTCATCACCCCTTGACTTGGGGCTAATACCTGCGGTTTTCTCGGCGCCCTTCATTCGATCCCCTCTTGCTTTGGAGTGGATAGCTGACTTCGCACATCGGCCCAATCCACGATGAAGCGGGCTTTGGTCAGTTGTCCGGCTTCCACCGTCCAAAACGCCGCCTCGGTCCATGAAATCGTGCGGTGGGTAGCCTCGAGATCGAGAAATGTACCTCGGTGCGTCCCGGTGTGCTTGAGCAGGACAGCGACCCAACAGCCTTCACAGATGAGGTTTTCTATCTCTAGCTTGAGGTCAGGGAAGGCGGAATACCATTTCTGGATTGCCCTTTTTACCCCTTCGGGTCCAACCTTTGCGCCTCCGACGGTGTACTCAGGGGACACAAGTTCGCTCGCCAGCTCTAAACGTTGCCGGTTCCAGACCTCTTCGATGAAGCGCCGGACGGTCTTCGCGGGTGACATCACGGGCCGGGCGTAAAAACCCTCTTGCTTGTTGGTCTCGCACCAACCCAGCGCCACCCGCCCGCCTTCGCCCCAAACAATCGCATGCTGCCCGTACTTTCGTCCGAGTTCCAGAGCCTGCTCTAGGCTCACGCCAAACACCGAGAACCCTTCCTCGAGCCAGCTCCCGTCGGGGCTCTCGCCGGTGCTGGGGGCGTACTCGAGCCCCAGCGCCTTCAGGTCGCGCTCGAGTTCCGCGTGCCGCCGGGCGTTCTCTTCGCTCGAGAGCCGCTCGCTCCTCGGGTTATGCGCGGTGATGATCGCAAACCTGCGACCCTCGAAAAGCACCGTCCCGGTGGGCTTCTCGCTCAAGACGAAAGCCACCCCCGCCGCCTTATAGACGGTGGCCCGGTAGGCTTGGGCGAAGGTCTCGGTGCTCATAGGACTAGGTTCCGGTCGCCTTCCTCGCTCACCAAGGGCTCAGCATCCTCAGTCTCCCACTCGATGGGATTCTCCAGCGCCCCCAGGCCGTCAATCTCCATCCGCATGGTGTCGCCGGGATGCACCTGGCTGATGCCCTTGGGCGTCCCGGTGAGGATTACGTCGTTCTGCTCTAAGGTCATGAACCTGCTGACAAACTCGATCACCTCGGGGATCGAGAAAATCATGCCTTCGGTGCTGGCTTCCTGGCGCAGCTCGCCGTTAACGTAAGCTCGCATTTTCAGGCTATGCGGGTTGGCGATTTCGTCGGCGGTGACGTAGTAGGGGCCGAGCGGGCCGAAGGTGTCCCAGCCCTTGCCGCGCAGGGGCGGGCGGAAGGTGTTGCTCACGTAGTCGCGCACCACGAGGTCGTTGGCGACCGTGTACCCGCCGACATATTCCATCGCGTCCTTGGCTTTTACCCGCCGCGCGTTTCGCCCGAGGATTACGGCTAGCTCGCACTCGAAGTGCATGAACTTGGCTCCCTGCGGGTAGATGACCGTTCCCCGGTGCGGCAGGAGCGAGGTGTTGGGCTTCCAGAACAGGGCAGGTTCGCTGGGGCGCTTGAGGCCGAATTCGTCGGCGTGCTCGGCGAAGTTGAGGGCCAATGCGATGACCTTGCCGGGCTGAACCGGAAGAAGCCACTGTACCGTGTCGGGGTCGTGGGTTTCGCCCGCGTAGTCCATGAGGAGGTGGTCCTCGAGATGTCCCTCGAGCACCCTTCCCCCAGCGATAAAGCGTGCGCGTTTCATAAAAGCCCTTGTCGCATGTCGAAAGTCTTGTCCCTGACCTGAGATTTGCGTTTTGTGACTTGTGACTTATACATACTGCTTCCCCGTTGGGTCGGGCAGCATCTCGCGGCCCTTGCGTTCGCTGATTAGCCCGTAGGACTCGGCCATCTTGCGCAACCGCGCCTCGATTTCGGGCGTGGTTGGGCCGAGCGGTTCGCGCCACTCTTTCTCGATTAAACCCATCCAGGACAGCACCGTCTTGAGCGGGATGGGATTGGTATCCCAGAAAATCGCGTCGTTGGCCTCGAGCCCGTAATAGTGCAGTTCCAACGCCTCTTTGTATTTGCCCTCGAGCGTTAGTTGGCACATCTGCGCGGTTTCCTTGGGCAGCCAGTTGGCCGTCGCCGCAATCGTCCCCACCGCACCTACGGCCATCATTGGGAAGGTCAGGGCCTCTAAGCCGCAGAACACCGCAAAGTCGCGCCCAACTTTCCGTAGCAGTTCAGAGACGTACTCGACATCTTTGCTCGAGTGCTTGAGTCCGGCGATGTTCTTGAAATCGCGTCTCAGCCGGGCCACGGTGTCAATCTTGATTTCAATCCCCGAGCGCCCTGGAATGTTGTAGAGCATTATGGGAAACTCCGGCACGGCCTCGGCGGCCCCGCCGAAGAAACGGTAAAGCCCGTCCTGGTTGGGTTTTATGTAATACGGGGTGATGATCAAGGCTCCCTGCGCCCCGACCTTTTGGGCAAACTTGGTGATCTCCAAGGTCTCGTCCAGCCGCAGGGTTCCTGTCCCGGCGAGGAGTGGGACGCGGCCCTTGATGAGCTTCACCGTCAGCTCGATCAGATATTTCCGCTCCTCCACGCTCATTGTCCCCGGCTCGCCGGTGGTTCCGCCCACGCTCAAGCCGTGTGAACCGGCCTCGAGCTGGCGTTCGATAAGCCTTTCCAGTGCAGGCTCGTCTATCCGTCCATTCTTAAAGGGGGTTACCAGCGGGACGACGCTGCCTTTGAACTCGGTCATGCGGCTCCTTTGCGTTAGTACGAGGGTACAGACTCAGGCTGAGGAAAGGTAGAGTCCAGACCTACAAATATTTGTGCGGAATTGTAGAGTTATACAAACTATGCCAAAAGTTACCAAGGGTGGGAGCCTCGAGCGCCTCTCGAGCGCCTTCGACCTTTTGCTTTCGAAGCTTTCTGACCAGCGCGGGTTCGTCGAAACCCTGTCCAAACTTACTGGCCTGCCTGTCGCGCTTCTCGCACCGTGGAACGAGGTTTTGGCTTGGGCGGGGAAGGTTCCGGCCCGGCATCCCGCCGAGAATGGTCGTGGCAGAGGGTATTGGGCTAAGGAGGTGGGGGAGTGGCGGCTGATTGTCTATGGCGATGCTGCCGCCTTGGACGGGGTTTCGCCGTTGCTCGAGCTGGCCTCACGGATGCTCCGGCTAAGGGCAATGGAGCGGAGGCTCGAGCGGGCACAGGAAGAAAGCCTGGGCGCAGCGTTCCTCGACGAACTCCTGCTGGGCGAGGCAGACCTGAGCCGGGCTTTTGCCTTCGGCTTCGAGACCGGGTTTCCGCTCGTTCTGGGCCTGGTTGAAGCGCCCGCGCCGCTGGGCCGTCACCGGCTGGCGGAGGCGCGGCGGCGGGAGGTGTTGCAGGAGCTCAAAACCTCGGTGGGGGCGTACCTCGAGCGGCTCGGCACGCCGTATCTGCTTTCGGGCAGGGGGACCAGGGCTGTTGTCCTATGGCAGGCCCACGATGCCGCTAAGGAGGCGCGGACGTTGCTGTGGGCAGCACCCGAAAAGGTAAGGATGGGCTACTCGGCGACCCACAGCGGTCTCGGGACCGTCGGGGCTGCCTACCGTGAGGCGTTGATAGCGCTCAAAGCGGCACGCCCGGGCGAGGTTCTGGGATTTGACCAACTCGACCCGGTGGCTTGGGTGCTGCTGCAACAGTCGCCGGAGGACCTGCGGGCCCTGGTGGAGCGGTTTTTGCCGGTTTCGGGGAAGGCGCTCCGAACCCTGGAGGTCTACCTCGAGCACGCCGCCGACCTGAATGCGGCCTCCGAGGCCCTACACGTCCACCCCAACACCCTACGCTACCGTCTGGGACAGATCGAAGCCACGCTCGGTGCGCCGCTCAAAACCCCAGAAACCCTGGCCCGGATTCACCTGGCATTGCGGGCCAAGGGGTTGCTCGAGGAGCGCTGACTCTCACCGCCGTTGTCGCTTCGCTCAACCTCTCCTCGCTCGATGTCGAAAGAGGGGTAGGGGGGAGAGCTATTTCAACAGCTTGAGTTCGGGCCGGGCATCAAACTCTTCTTTGAGCATCCCGTACAAGTAAACGTCCTGCTTCTCGCCCCGGTAGGTTTCGTGGCGGCGCAGAACGCCCTCCCGAGCGAAGCCGAGGCGCTCGAGCAGCTTGATAGACTTTGTATTGCTGGCGTGAACCTCGCCCGTGATGCGGTCTAGCCCCTGTTTCTCGAAGCCGTGGCGGAGCATGGCCCGGCCTGCGGCCAAGCCATATCCCTTGCCCCAGTAGCCGCGGTTGCCGATGGCGATACCAAAGGAAGCCCGCGCCTCGAGCGGGTTCAGCTCGCCCAAGTCTACGTAGCCGATCAGCGAATCGTTGGCTTCGATCCCCAGGCGGATCAGGTTCACCGGCGGGTTGTTGATCATGCGCAAAAAAGTCTCTTCCCAGCGCTCTTGCGGTTGGTTCAGCGGCCAGCCGTTGGCCAGGCAAAACTCCTCGTCGCGGCTCCACTCGAGCATGGTCTGGATATCGGCTAAGTTGAGCGGGCGCAAGGTGACGTTGGGCACACCCATACGCTACACGCTTCCGCTGGTTTTGACGATTGCACCCCCGAGCAGCTACCCTTGGAATGCTGTGTGCAGCGCCGAAGGTCAAACGTCGAGGGTCCAACGCCAAAGGAAGCAGTGTGGCTAGGCCGGATGTGCTGTTGCGCTTGACCGACGGCGAGAAGGCTTTCGGTGAGCGGGTCCTGTTCCGCGGGGCGAGCTTGTGGCTCGAGCCTAGAGAGCGTGCGGTGTTGGTCGGGCCAAATGGGGCGGGGAAGAGCACCTTGTTTCAGGCCTTGGCGGGGCGGGAGCCGCTGGATGGGGGAAAGCTCGAGCGCCCCAAAGGTACAACCGCCGTGTATCTACCCCAGGATTTTCGCCCTTCATCCTTGCTCGGCGGCGAAGGGACGGTGTATGGGACGGCCTATTCCATCACACCTTTATATCGTGCTGAACGCGAGCTGGAAACGGTATCGCCTGAGCGGGCGGGAGAAGCCTGGAACCGAGTTAGGGAGCTCTCATTCTGGAAAGGCCGGGTGGCTAAAACCCTCGCCGACTTTGGCCTGGGAGACCTTTGGGAAAGCCCGGTGGGCGGTTTATCGGGCGGGGAAGGGGTGCGGCTGGGCCTCGCCATGACCTTCCTGTCGGGTGCAGATGTTCTGCTCCTGGACGAGCCGACCACCCACCTCGATTTGAAAATGCGGCTGCGGCTGGAGGAGATGCTCCTGGCGTATCGCGGCGCGGTGGCGCTGATCTCCCACGACCGCGCACTTGTGGCTCGAGTGGCGACAACGGTATACCACCTCGAGGCTGCTGTCCTGGTGCGGGTTCCTGGCGGATATTCGACCTATATTCAAGAGCGCGAGCGGGTCCGCCGCACCGTGGAGAAAGCCCGCAAAGAGGCCGAGAAGGAGCGCGAACGCCTCCTCGCTTCGGCGGATTCGATGCGTCCCTTCACCCAGTACAGCGCCAAGAAATCCCGCCAGCGCGATAACCTTTTGCGTCGCGCCGAACGCATCGAAGCTCCCGACCCGCTGCCGCCCGAGCGAAGATGGAGTCTGGAAATTGCTGCTGAGGGTACGCCGAAGCTGGTGCTGGAAGCGAAGGATTTGGCGAAGTCGTATGGAATACGTTTACCCTCAACCGTTGACCATTTACCGCAAAAACTTGTAGGGGCGCAAAGCTTTGCACCCGGCGGGTGTCACGACGAAAATCACCCAGGCAACCAAGAACGCCAGGTCATCAAAAACGCCACGCTGCGGATTTTTCGCGGTGACCGCATTGCTCTGGTTGGTGCGAACGGGGCGGGGAAGACCACCCTGCTGCGGCTGCTGCTATCGCGTGAATTCCCCGACCGGGGCGAGCGAACCCTGGGTTATGGGGTCAGTGTGGCCTACCTCGACCAGCTCTACCACGGCCTCGAGCCCGATAAGCCTTTGTTTGGACAGTTCTCGGGCCGTTTTGGGGAGGCCAGGGCTGCCGCGCTGCTGGGACGGGTCGGCTTCCGTCCGCCCCGCTGGAACGACCCGCCGCGAACTTTCTCCGGTGGGGAGCGGGCGCGGGCCGGGTTAGCCCTGCTCGGCGCGCTGCGGGCGGGCCTGCTGGTGATGGACGAGCCCACCAACCACATCGAACTCGAACTTTTGGAGGCGCTCGAGCGGGCCCTTACCGACTACCCCGGCACGCTGCTCTTCGTCTCACACGACCGGACCCTAGTCAAAAAGGTGGCGACGAGGTTTTGGGGATTGGAGAATGGCGTCCTGGTCGAGTACCCCAACTACGCTGAAGCTGAGGCGGCGATGCTGGGCAAACCGGCGATTCGCCTCAACCCCTACGGCGAACTCCCGCCCGAAGCCGAAGCCCCAGCCGAAGAACCTGACCTCGAGGACGAGCGCTTGGCGCTGCTCGAGCGGCTGCACCACCTCGAGCTGACCGACCGCAGCCGAGCCCGGCTGCGAGCCGATTTATTAGCCCTCGAAGACGAGCTTGATTCGCGCTATGCCCAGGAGTTCTATCTGCCCGTGCCCTACCGCCACCGGGTGCGCCAAGAGGGCTTAGAGGTCTTTGCCGACTACGAGCTATCGTACTGGCGGTTTTGGAGCGCGGCGGGTGAACTCGAGGGAGAAATGGGCAATGGAACCCTGCACCTGGAAGGCAAGTCTGACCCCCGTATCTTACGCGCAGCCGTGAGGATCGCCTTCGAACTCGAGGCCGTTTGGGTGGTGCGCTACGGCAAACAAACCTTTGGCCGCAATGCTTACATCAATAGGGTAGGGGCGCAGCGCGCCGCCCCCCTACCCTCTAAACATGCCCGCCGCAGACGGCGGAAAAAGCCTAAGCCCCCAGTGCCTCGCGCACCTGCCGTTTGATGCGGGTGAGCACGGCTTGAAGCCCGCGCAAACGAAGCGGTGTGACGACCTCCTCTAATCTAGCCAGGGTGTAGAAATCCTCCGGCACCTTCAGCACGGTCTGTGGTGATTCGCCTTCCAAGCCTTCAGCCAGCATCCCCGCGAAGGCCCGCACAGTAGGGGCTTCCTTGGGCGCGTCGAAGAAGAGGTGGGTCTTGTCCCCCCTGAGTTCGGCGTGGACCCAGAACGGCGTGGTGCATTCGTGGACTTGCTCGAGCTGGCCTTTCATGCCCTCGGGTAAAGGCGGCATCTTCTTGGCAAACTCCAGCAGCATCTCGGTCTTGAGGACTTTAGGCGCAGAGCCCAGCATCTTCACCACGTTTTGCAGCTTGGGCGGCAACAGGGCCAGGTGTTCTTCGGCGGTCATAAGAGGATTCTACCGCCTGTGGCTAGGGAAAAAGAGGGCTAGCTGAGGATTTCTACCGTATCGCCCGAATGAACAACGCCGCCCTCCAGCACCTTTGCCAGCATTCCGCGTCGTTTCCCGAGCCGGGCCGGGAAGTCCTGTCCATAACGGTCGCGCAGGGTTTTACAGGGGGTGCAGTACAGTGAAATCTCGAGCAGAGCATCGCCGACTTGGAGCTTTTTTCCGGGCTTTAGGGTATGTGGGTCAAAGTCGAGGACGATGTTTTCGCCCAGAGCGCCGTGGGGAAGCTCAAGGCCGATGCTCTTCAGATGGTCATATGTAGATTGGCCCATCAGCAACACGGCCCGGTTCTCGCGCTTCCCAGCTTTGCGGTCTGCGCGAACACCTTTGCCTGCCACCAGTTCAACAAATTCGACTTCAGGGCGGGGAAAACCGCGTTCCGGGGAGGCGTGAAGCGATAAAACTTTCATCTGCTACCATTGAATCATGGCAACCGCCGTAAAGAAAATCACCGCCGAGGAGTTCTTGAAACTCGGCCTGAAAAATGCCGAACTTATCAACGGGGAGATTGAAGAATACATGCCCACAAAGCGCAAGCATGGAAGGATCGCGGCTAGGATAATTCAGGTTTTGCTTGAGTGGGTGGATGCCAACGACTCCGGTGAGGTGGGCACTGAGGTAGGCTTGGTGATCCGCCGTGACCCTGACCAGGTGCGCGCGCCGGACGTGTATTTTTTGCGTAAAGATCGGCTACCAAACGGCGACGGTGAGGGATTCCTCGAGGTCGCCCCCGATCTAGTTGTCGAGGTACTTTCCGACAGCGACACCCTAGGTGTTATCCGAAGTAAGGTCAACGATTACTTCGCCATCGGGACCCCCCTAGTCTGGCTCGTTTCGCCGGAGGAAGAAACCGTCGAGGTTCGCGCTCCGGATGGTCCGAGGAAAACCTTGCAGAAGGGAGACAGGCTCGAGAACTTCCCCTCGCTTCCCGGCTTTAGCTGCTCGGTGGCGGATTTATTTGCCTGACGTGGTTTGTAAGCTGCTCAAAAATGCTCTCTGGGTCGTAAAGAATTCGTGAGCCATTCCTCATTACCCGAAAGGTTCCAGGGTCGAGCGGGCTAATAGAAGCCCATTCCGGCGTGCTAAAGGTGAACTCGAGCTGGCTGTTGTCCTCGAGAAAAACCCGTCTTGACCAAGCCGCGCCGTAATCTTCATCCTGCCAACGTTTAGGTTTGGATATGGAAATTTCCTCGAGCCAGGCCATCTCCCGCCTAAATAGTTCTGGCTCGTCCACCAAAAGCATCAAATCCATGTCCGAATCAGGGCGGGCAGTGCCCCTGGCCCAAGAACCCACGAGTGCGATGGCTCGAACATCTGGACGTGCTTTGGCCCAGACGGGGATGCGCTCGAGCGTCGCTTCGACGGTTGCAGTGACCATCAGTTGCCCAGTATACGGCAGCTCAGGTCGGCTGGTTATATTTGAACACCTTGATCCGGTAGCCGTTGGGGTCGCTCACGATAAATCCGTAGGGGCCTTGCTTGTCGCGGTATTCGAGTCACAGATCACACTCGATGGCGACGTGGGTGGTCACCCTCGAGTACTGCTCGTCCACAGCGGCGAAGTCGGCCAGCTCGAGGCCCAGGTAGACCACTGCGGAGGGGTTTGGGGCTTCGGTCACGCGGTCAAAGCCATCCGAAAAGTTGACCCAGATGGGCCCCCGATCCCCGTCGTAGCGAAGTTCGGGGAGGCTGAGCGTTCCGGCGTAGAACTCGCGGGTGGCCTCTCCATGACAGCCTCAAAATAGAGCGAACGCCCGAGCAATGCGCCGGGCGTTTGACTTACGCAAAACTAAGACTTTAGTCCAGGAAGTCACGCAGCTTGCGGGTGCGGCTCTCGTGGTATTTGAGCTTCCGCAGCGCCTTGTTTTCGATCTGGCGGATGCGCTCGCGGGTGACGCCAAAGTACGCCCCGACTTCTTCAAGCGTGTGCTCGCGCCCGTCAATCAGGCCCTTGCGCAGCTTGAGCACCATCGCCTCGCGCTCGCTGAGCTTGCCAAGGGCCTTTTCCAGCTCCTCGCTGAGCATGCTCTGAGCGGCGGAGTCTACCGGCGAGGACATGTGCTCGTCGGGGATGAAGTCGCCGTAGAAGCTGTCCTTCTCGTCGCCGATGGGGGTTTCCAGCGATACGGGCTCCTGGGCAATCTTGAAGGTCTCCTCGACCTTCTTGGCATCCCAGCCCGGCCCCATTGCCTCGGCGACCTCTTCATAAGCGGGTTCGCGGCCCAGCTCCTGCTGCATCTGCCGGGCGGTGCGGGTGAGCTTGTTGATGGTCTCGACCATGTGGACGGGGATACGAATCGTTCTCGCCTGGTCGGCGATCGCGCGGTTGATGGCCTGGCGAATCCACCAGGTGGCGTAGGTCGAGAACTTGAAGCGGCGCTTGAACTCGAACTTTTCCACTGCGCGGATCAGCCCCTGGTTGCCCTCTTGGATCAGGTCGAGGAAGCTCAGGCCCCGTCCGGTGTACTTCTTGGCGATGGAGACGACGAGGCGCAGGTTGGCTTCAATGAGGTGCTGGCGGGAGATTTCGCCGTCACGGGCGATGTGCAGGTGGCGCTTGATCTCTCTAGGCAAGGCCCGCAGCCGGGTATCTACGGCCTGTACGGTGTCGGGGTCTACTCGCAGCTCGGTTCCGGGGATATTGCTGACGCGGCTGCTGCCCTGCACCTGGCTCCTCAGCACGTGGCGGATCAGTTCGGCCTCGAGCCCGGTATCCTGAGCGAGAACCTGGGCCGAGGCCACGCCGTCCTCGACGCGTCTCGCTAAGTCAATCTCCTCCTCGAGGGTCAAGAGGGGAACTTGCCCGATCTCGTGCAGATACTGGCGCACCGGGTCGCTGGTAGAGACACGGGGCAGCGGCAGGTCGTCTTCGACTTCTTCTTCGGCCTCGCCCTCGGGGATTTCACCGGGCAGCACGTCGGCGTTGGCATCGAGCAGGTCGGCCTCGTCGAACTCTGCGTCTTCCTCGAGGTCTTCCTCGGCACCGGGGACGGCTACGGTCCCGGCTGCCGCTTTTGCCACCTTGGGCAAGGGGGGCTCTAAGGTGTCTAGGTCGGGGGCTTCGACTGCCTCCTCGAGCTCTTCGGGGGTGGCGGGGGCCTCGAGTTCGTCGGCCTCCAGGGCCATCTCCTCGTCTCCAAACTCCTCGTCGTCCTTGGGCGGCAAAATGGCCTTGCCCTTGGCGACTGGCTTCGTTTGGGCGGCGGTCTTAACCGTAGGCTTGGGGGCTTCCTTGAGCGCGGCTTTGGCAGTGGCTTGCGATTTGAGCTGGGCAGACTTTTTGGGCTCGGGTTTGGTTTCGGTCTTAGGGGCGGGTTTGGAAGCAGTTTTGGTCTTGGTCATGGTTTTAGAGGGTGGGGACTGTTTAGAAGGCTTAGTACCGGGCCTCGGGGCCGGTTTAGCCGATAGTACCGGCTTTTCGGGTTTACGGGCAGGTTTTGGAGCAGTTTTTACCGGGGTTTTGGCAACCGCTTTGGCTGCGGGCTTGGCCGCTTTGGTGGGCTTACCGGTAGCTTTGGCGGCTCCTGGCTTGGCAGAGACGGACTTGGCTGCGGGCTTGCTGGTTTTACTCGCCGACAGAGGCCGGGCCGGGCTTGCCTTTTTGGGCTTTGCGAGGCTGGGTTTCTTGGCGGGGGTGGGGGCTTTCTTCAAAATGGTTCACCTCCAAGGGACTACTGCGCCAGGATGACCTTATGACTAGCTACCGCGACGGTGCGTACCTGACTAAAACCTTCGGCGAGCAATGGCTCATAGGGCAGAAAACGGTTTGCCACAAGATAAAACCTCCCGCCCCTTTCCAGGCGGGCTCGAGCAGCTTCTAAAAATGCACGTGCGGTTTCTAGCACGACGAGACCCCCCACATGGAAGGGGGGATTAGACAGTATTGTAGCAAATTTTTGCTCCCCCGGCAACCCCTCGTCCACGTCGGAATGCCGTACTGTAGCCGATAAACCGTTGGCTTCAAGGCTGGCCTGAGCGCTCAGGATGCTGACCCAGTCGTCCTCCAGCAGGGTGACCTCTTGAGCCCGCTCGATCAGCGGGAGGCTCAGGGCGCCGTAGCCGCCGCCCAGGTCAAGCACGTTGCCGGGCTCAGCGGGGAGGTACCCCAGGAGCATCCGGCTGCCGGGGTCTAGGTGGCCCCCGGAGAAGACGCCGGGCAGATAACGAAAGGTGTAGGGCTTGCCGTAGACCTCGGCCTCGAACCCCCCCCAGACCGCTCCGGGGGTCGGGGCGGGTTGTTCTTTCTCGAGGACCGCCACCCGTACCGGGCCTTCACGTTCCACCAACACCCCGTATCCCAGCATCTCTTGTGCCAGCTTGAAATACCCCTCGAAGCCTTTATCTTTTCTACCCGAAATCCACAACCGCCCTCCCGGGCGTAGGGCCCTTGCCGCTCCGGTCAGCGAGAGTTCCACATACCTGGTTCCTCGGTTGGCGGGCAGCACCAGCGCCACCAGATCGGCGGTCTCCGCCCCGGTTTCCCAGGGGAGGCCCCGGCGGATGCACACCTCCGGGCCAAAGCTGTGCTGTAGGCAGAGCAGGGCAGCCCTCGAGGTTTCCACCGCTTCCACCTGCATTCCGAGTGCCTTCAGCACGTGCGTCACCACGCCGACGCCGGGGTTCAAGTCGAGGGCTTGGTCGCCGTAGGGCTCGAGCTTTCTCGCCAACAGCTCGTACTGCGGGTCGCCGAACCCCCTAGCTCCAGCTTTGACGTATAGCAGTCCCTCCGGCAGCGGGACCGGCTGGAGCGTGTGGTGCTGGGCGAGGCTCACGGAAACTCCACTCTACACCGCGCGAGTATGAGAGACAAGGACGGGAAGCTGGATCGCGGGCTTCCCGCTCACAAATACAGGGCCTCAACCCCAATCTTGCCCATCCGAAGGGCCTTTTCTCCGAGTCGGGATAGTGCCCTTCCTGAGGGGGGTTCATCGAGGCTGAAGGTGCCTTGGGGTTCGAGATCAACCTGTCTGACCCGTACCGGGGCCTGGGTTTCTCGCAGCTTGCCTGCCGCGAAACCGTATTTGGCGGCATAGCAGAGCCCGTTGCGAGTGGTATGTGCCACGGTCACCGACTGGGTGTATCGCAGCGCTACCCCAGCTAGGCTATCTACCCCCACCACCGGGATGCCCAGACCTCGTCCCAGCCCCAGCCCGGCGGAGATGCCGACCCGCAGCCCCGTGTAGGAACCCGGCCCCCGGCCTACTGCGATGCCCCCGAGTTCCCCCTTCTGTACGCCGCTACGGGCGAGGAAATCCTCGAGTTCGGCCCACAACACCTCGGCGTGGCGGCGTTCTAGACGCACCGCCCGCTCGGCAAAGGGCAACCCGAGCACGAGGTATGGGGTGGCGGTATCTATGGCGAGGACGAGCACGGGAACATATTAAGGCTTCCGGGGCCGGGGCTCCGAAAAGCTGAGAGCAGAGGGCCGAGGGCTAAGCGTCGAGGGCGCTTTGCTCTATGCCCTCTGCCCTGAGCCCTTTTCCCGGAACCCCGTGATGTACACTCTTGCCTATGAAATTGGCAATGGTCGGCGTGGGCAAGATGGGCAAGAGCATTCTGGAGGGCATACTGCGCTCGAGCATGATCGCTAAGGAGGAGATCGGTGTGTACGACGCGCCCCAGCGCACGGTGGAGGTCGCCGGGGCTTACGGGGTGAGACCGCTGGGGCTCGAGGACCTTCGCCAAGCTGAGCGCGTGCTGATCGGGGTTCAGCCCAAAGATATCGCTGCCCTGGCCTCCCAAATCGCCCACCCCAATACCGGATATCTCTCGATCATGGCGGGGGTTTCCACCGCTGTTCTGAGTAGGCGCTTGGGGACGCGACGGGTGGTGCGGGCCATGCCCAACCTGGCCGCTATCATCGGCAAAAGCTCCACCGCCCTGACCGGCCCGCGCGAGGCCGACGAGGCGGGTGACTTGGAGTTTGCCAAAAGTCTGTTTTCCACGGTGGGGGATGTCTACGACCTGCCCGAGCGGCTGTTCGACGCCTTCACCGGGATGTCGGCTTCGGCTCCGGCTTATATCGCGGTGGTTGCCGAGGGGCTCGCCGACGGCGGGGTCAAACAGGGCATCCCCAGGTCACAAGCGCTGCAACTCGCTGCCGACGTGCTGATCGCCACCGGCGAATTGCTGCGCAAGAAGCATCCGGGCGTGCTCAAGGACGAGGTTTCCAGCCCCGGCGGGACCACCATCTATGGCCTGGCAGCGCTCGAGGCACGGGGTGTCCGCGCGGCGCTGGTGGAAGCGGTGGAAGCGGCAACCCTGCGTGGGCACCAACTTGGAGCGGAGGAGTAGCCAAGCGATAATCCCATCTGGACTATAAAAACGGGAATTCTAGAAATCCCACCCCAGACATAAAATAGCTCTTGTCGTTAACGCCATTGCTCATCCCTGCGGCTCTAAACCCAGATGAACACTTCGCTACGAGCGCCTCAGGTAGCATTGAGGCAATGAAACGCGCCCTGGCCCTCTTCACGCTGCTGGCCCTGAGTTTGGCCGCGCCCCCGGCTTATTATCCCAATGGCGTCGGGTATTCCTGGCTCTACTCCTCGAGCGAAGAACAAGCCTTCGCCCGTGTTCAGGACGGGATGCTGGTTTTGGAGCACCGCTACCCCAAGCGCCCCGTTGTCGCCGACCTGCTGCGCTACACCCCCGACCAGGGGGTTTGGCTCGAGGGCCTGATCATTGGGAAGAGCGTCCAGCGCTATTCCCCCGCGCTGCAACTCTACCCCGCCCCGCCGCTCACCGTCGGGCAGCGCTGGGGCGGCAAAAGCACCCTGGGCGGCCAGACCATCGCTTTGCTAGGCGAGGTCACCCGTATCGAAGGGGTGAATGTACCGGCTGGACGCTTCAACGCCTACGTGCTGCGTACTTCTACCGTCACCGGCGACGGCGGGAGCGTGGTGGTGGAGATTTACTACGTCCCCGGCGTGGGCATCGTGCGCTACGCGACCCCGGACGGTGGGACGATTGATCTGGTCAAGGTGAACGTGCCGAGGTAAGGCGCTGATAGCTCAGAGCTTATAGCTAAAGACCTCCCGTTATGCACAAAGATTCTCGAGCCTCAATTTCAATGTCCCAGGCGCGAGCTTGGTTTGGTTATCGCCTAAGTATCTCCATACTAAGTTTGCGCGATTTCGACGGCCCCAAGTAGCTTG
>PSMF01000043.1:0-26816 GCA_040290005.1 Meiothermus sp. | reverse complement strand
AGAACGTCGGGTCGCCCCTCCTCCATCGCAGCGTAGTCGCGCCACATCGAGCCTAGAGCTAGCCCTGGCCCGTCGTTGAGGAAGATCAGCTTCACCCTCGCGCCGAAGGCTTGGTTGTACCGCTCAATCTTGGTGATCTTGTCCTGGTTGCCACCGGTACGGTCGTCCTCCTGAGCGCCGCCCCGGTCGGAGTCGTACCGGGCGTAGCCAACCGCTAAAACCTCGCCGCTGGCTGAGCTGATGACAAAATCTGTCGGTGCCCTTTCGGTAAACCCTGGCAACACTTTGCGCAAATCTATGTCTGCTCCCGCCCGCTTCGGGCCGGAGATCCTAAATTCTCCGGCATAACGGTTCTCGAACCACTCGAAGAAGGCTTGGGTCAAGCTGTACCCCTTTGGGCCGCGAGTGGCATACCCTTGCAGCAGGGCTATAAGGGTTTCGTCATCAGGGGGACGACCGGCGAACTTCTGCCGGACCTCCTCAAGCGGTCTGAACCTCGGCCGTGGTGCTCGATGATGGCCTCGCTGGAGGATAAACGCTTGGTGTCCTCTACACACACACCAGGTAAAACGTACTTGCGGAACACCCGGAGCAACTGCTCCCGGACCTTTCGTGGCTCCGCCAGAATGCGCCTGAACAGGTCTATCGAATCCGCTGCTGGGACGAGCAACTCGCTGAATCGGCCCAACACCGGCTCGAACACCACCTTTGCCTCATCCAAATAGTCGGGGTAAAAAGGCGAGTCGAGGGTGGTGATCCAGCGGCGCTTTTCGCCGGCGAAATCTTTGAACTGCGGCATCAGTGGCAGTGTACACCTCTACAAAAGAGGTCCTACCGCACCTGCGGGAAGCCTAAATCCACCTTGCTCGTGCTCGGGTCGGGCCAGCGGCTTGTCACCACCTTGGCCCGCGTGTAGAACTGCACCCCTTCCGGCCCGTACATGTGCAGGTCGCCGAACAGCGAAGCCTTCCAGCCGCCGAAGCTGTAGTAGGCCACCGGCACCGGAATCGGCACGTTGATGCCCACCATCCCTGCCTCGACATCGAACTGGAACTGCCGCGCAGCCCCGCCGTCGCGGGTGAAAATCGCGGTGCCGTTGCCGTAGGGGTGCTCGTTAATCATCTTCAGGGCTTCGTCGTAGGTTTTCACGCGGGCCACGCCCAGCACCGGCCCGAAGATTTCGTCGTCGTAGCACCGCATTCCGGGCTTCACGTTGTCAATCAGCGAGGTTCCCAGGAAGAAGCCGTCGCCCTTGCTTACCGGGTCTTGCCGCCCGTCCACCACGACGGTCGCGCCCTCTTTGGGGGCGTTCTCCACGTAGGAGGCCACCTTGTCGCGGTGCTCGCGGGTAATCAGCGGCCCCATCTCGTTGCCCTCTTCCAAGCCTGGCCCCACCTTGATTTTGGGCATCCGCTCCCTGATAGCCGCGATCAGCTTGTCGGCGGTCTCATCGCCCACCGCCACGATTTGCGAAATCGCCATGCAGCGTTCGCCTGCCGAACCGTAGGCGGCACTCACCGCTGCGTCCGCCGCCATGCCGATGTCGGCATCGGGCAGCACCATCATGTGGTTTTTGGCACCGCCGAGGGCCTGCACGCGCTTACCGTTTTTGGTTCCGGTTTCATAGATGTACTTGGCAATCGAGGTGCTGCCGACGAAGCTCACCGCCTTGATGTCGGGGTGCTCCAAAATCCGGTCCACCGCCACCTTATCGCCCTGTACCACGTTGAACACGCCGTCGGGCAATCCCGCCTGCTTCCACAACTCGGCCAGGAACAGTGATGCCGACGGGTCTTTCTCGCTCGGCTTGAGGATGAAGGTGTTGCCGCAGGCGATGGCGTTGGCGAACATCCACATCGGGACCATCGCGGGAAAGTTGAAGGGGGTAATTCCAGCGACCACACCGAGCGGCTGGCGGATTTGGTATACGTCCACGCCCCGGCTGGCCTGCTCGCTGAAGCCGCCTTTGAGCAGGTTGGGGATGCCGCAGGCGAACTCCAAGTTTTCGAGTCCCCGCGCCACTTCTCCCATCGCGTCAGGGACGGTCTTGCCGTGCTCGAGGGTAATCAACTCCGCGAATTTCCGATGATTTTGATGTACCAGTTCACGCAAGGCGAAGAGAATTTGCGTACGGCTGCTGAGCGGCGTGGCCCGCCAAGTTTTGAAGGCTTCCTTGGCGACGGCGACGGCGTGGTCGAGTTCTTCGACGCTGGCGAAGTCTACGGTGGCCTGCTGCTGCCCCGTCGCCGGGTTCCACACCACACCCGAGCGACCCGAGGTTCCTTCGACTAACTTTCCGCCAATCCAGTGCGAGACGCGCTTGATGTTGATTTCCGGTTCTTTGACTGCCATGTTTGTGCTCCCTTCGGTCGCGTTTACCGTTTACCGTCAACCGTTCACCGCAAAATCAAAGGCTTTTTCGGTCAACCGTAAACGGTCAACGTTTCCTAATCGGCTGCCGCCGCCGCCACGCCCAGCATCTCGTCCACCAGCGCCAAGCCTTCCTCGTAAATGTCCAGGCCGTACTTTAGCTCGTCCTGGGTGACGACCAGCGGTGGGCAGACCCAAATCATGTTGAAGCGGCTGAAGGCGTAGACGTGCTTGGATTTGAGGAACCCGGCGAGTTTCTGCATCTCCGGCGAGGTTCCGTTGAAGGGGGCGAGAGGCTCCTTGGTGGCTTTGTCCTTGACCAGCTCGAGCACGCTGAACAAGCCTTTGTAGCGCACGTCGCCCACACAGGCGTACTTGCGCTTCATGGCCTCGAGCCTCTGCGCTAAATACTCCCCTTGCCGTTCCACGTTCTCGAAGAGGTTTTCCTCCTCGTACACGCCCAGGTTGGCGACGGCGGCGGCGCAGGAAACGGGGTGTCCAGAGTAGGTCAGGCCGCCCCAAAGCATGTGGGTCTCGAGCCACTCGGCAATTTTGTCCGAGACGATTACCGCTCCCAGAGGCATATATCCGCTGGTCAAACCCTTTGCTGCCGTGACCAGATCAGGCTTGATGCCGTAGTGTTGCGTCGCTAGCCACTTGCCCGTGCGCCCGAACCCGCTCATCACCTCGTCGTCAATCAGCAGGATGCCGTACTTGTCGCACAGGGCGCGGAGCTTGGGGTAGTAGTCGTCGGGCGGGACCAGGAGGCCGTTGCTGCCGGTAATCCCCTCGACCATGATTGCAGCGATGGTATGCGGCCCTTCCATCTGGATGATTTCCTCGATGTGGCTTACGCACTCTCTACTGCAACTGTCGGGGGTTTTACCGAAGGGGCAGCGGTAACAGTAGGGGTCGAAAACCCGCACGTAGCCGGGAACGCCGGGCTCGACGGGCCAGCGTCGGGGGTCGCCGGAGGCGGTCATGCTGCCCATGGTCGCGCCGTGATACGAGCGGTAGCGGGTGATGATTTTGTCGCGGCCCGTGTAGAGCCGGGCGATTTTCATGGCGTTCTCGTTGGCCTCGCTGCCGCCCAAGGTGTAGAAGCTCTTAGCGAGGCCTGTGACTTCAGCGAGCTTCTTGCCCAGCAGCCCTCGAGGCTCCGTCGCAAAGCTCGGCCCGGCGAAGCAGAGTTCGTCTACCTGCTTCTTTATCGCTTCCAGCACCTTGGGGTGCTGATGTCCCACGTTGATGTTGATGAGTTGGGAGCTAAAGTCTAGCCACTTGTTGTCCTCGCCGTCCCAGAACCACACGCCCTTGGCGGCTTTCATGTGGATGGGGTTAGCGGTGCTCTGCACCGACCAGGAAAACAGCGTGTAGTCGCGGTTCTCCTGGATGATTTCCTTGCTCGGACGCTCCATGCGAAACCTCCTGCGGTTCAGGTCTCCCCATCGTAGACCCGGCCTCGTGGGGATGCAATGGACAGTGTGTAAAAGTCTTGCTCGACCCCCTCGAGTATTCCATTTCAGAAGTATGACTTTTAAGTTATACTTACAGGTATGAAGACAGCGGTTTTTATCCCCGATCCTATTTTTGACGAAGCTGAGAAAGTCGCTCAGCGCAAAGGTATCAGCAGAAGCCAGCTTTATGCCGAGGCGTTGCAAAAGCTGCTTGATGAGGAAATTACCGCCCGGCTGAACGAGTTATACGGGAAGCTCGAGCCCTCGAGCGACCCCGTGCTCACCCACATGCAAGCCCTGTCCATCGAGCCTGAAGTTTGGGAAGAAGCTCCTAAACGTAAATCAAAGGGGGCAACCCGTGCAAAGAGGTGAGGTTTGGTGGGTGGATTTACCTGCGCCCAGAGGCTTGGAATCGGCCTATACTCGCCCCGCCTTAATCGTGCAATCTGACTTCTATACCCGGAGTGCCCTCAAAACAGTAGTAGTCGTGCTATTCACCAGCAATCTCGCTCTAGCTGCTGCGCCGGGAAACGTGTTTATGCAGTCAGGCTCGGCGGGGCTGAAGTGCGATTCAGTGATTAACGTGACCCAGATTCTCAGCTTGGACAAGGAGTTTTTCGTAGAACACATGGGAACAGTGGATGCCGGAACCCTCGAGCTGGTCGAGACCGGCATAAAGCGGGTGCTGGGATTGAAAAGCTGACTTAGCGTTTCAACAACTCGAGCGCCACCCACAGCCCCAACCTTCGCTCAGGGCTATCCAAATCGCCTAGCATCCCCGTGAGCTGCTCGAGCCGGTAATACACGCTCTGCCGCCGCACCCCCAGCTTCCGCGCGGCCTCGGCGATGTTGAACTGCGCGGCGAGGAGGGCCTCGAGCGTCGAGAGTAATGTGCTTTTGGGGCGAGCAGGTAGTGCCAGCACCGGTCCAAGTTGACTTTGCAGAAATTCCGTGCTGCGCCCGGTTTCGATCAGAGCCTCGAGCACCGACCCCAGCGCGGGTTCTTCGCTTTGGATTTTGGGCCGCAGGATGCGTTCGTGGGCGGCCCTGGTCAAATAGGCGAATCGCACCTCGGTGCGGAAAACCAGGATGGGGAACTCGAGCCCCTGAGCCGTTTCTAACATCTCCGGCGGCACTTCCTTCAGCCACTGCACGAGCTCCAGCGCCAGCCCGTGAACTCCCGCTTCGGATAACGAGCGCACGTAGGCCACGCGGCTTTCGGGGGTGGCTCGAGCCAGCTCGATTCCCGTCGAGAGCACCAACTCCCCGCCCGAGAGCAGGCGGCCCACGTCCAGGACTTCCGCGACGTGAACCCAGGTGATGGTTTGATCGAGCCCGGCCTGTCCCGTCAAGACTTCGGCGCTCCCGAAGGCTGGAAGCTCTAAGAGTTGGCGCAGCGTCGGTAAGCTCATGGCTCAGGCTGGAATTCTATACTGAAGCGGTGAGGGGCTTAGAGAACACCGACCCCAAGGTTGCTCGGATGCAGCTCGAGCTGTTCCAGCAGATGGGGCCAGACCGCCTCATGAGTCTAGGATTGCACCTAAGTGACGAAGTTATTCGGGCCTCGAGATGAGCGTTTCTGGAGAAGTACGGCGACGAATGCAGGGCCAAAATCGAGTGGGTTCGCGCCTTCTATGGCGAAGACTTAGCCAGGTTAGCCAGGGGACTCGAGGCTCGCCTTCGTGGCGCATAGCACGGCAGTTCAAAGCTTGCTCGAGGAGGCGCTGGAAGAAGCCGAGTCTACTGGCTAAGAATCCAATCCATTGTTTTGCTCGCGAGCTTGTCGAAGGCTTGTACGGCCAACTCTAGGTGTTCTTCCTGGGTATCCTCGATCTTGTTGTGGCTGATGCCATAGAGCGACTGGGTGAACATCATCACCGTGGGGATTCCGGCCCTCGCCACCTCTGCCGCGTCGTGGAGTGGGCCGGAGGGCAAGCGGTGCGACGTACCCGCAACTTCTCGGATAGCCTCGTCGCAAAACTCGATGAGCTGCGGGTGGAAGGGAATCGGCTCGATGTTCCAGATGCGCGACCACTCCACTGTGCAGTTTTCTTCCTTGGCGAAGCGCCTGCTGGCTTCCTGGGCTTCGCGGTACATCTGGGCCAAGACGTTTGCATCTAAGTCGCGCTGGTCGAGGGTGCATTCGCAGCGCCCCACCACCGCCGTCACGATGCCGGGGAAGGTTTTGACACTCCCCATCGTGCAAACCGCGTCGGGGTGCCGCATGGCGATGGGGCGGATTTCCAGGGCCAGCTTCGCCGCCGCCGCCAGCGCGTCCTTCCGCGCGGTCATGGGCGTGGAGCCGGAGTGGGCTTCCTGGCCGTAAAACGTAATGGCGTGGCGCTCGACCCCCTTCGTCCCCAGCACGACCCCCAGTGGCAGCCCGAGCTTTTCCAGCACCGGCCCCTGCTCGATGTGGAGTTCGATGTAGGCGCTCGCGTTTTTCTGTCCCTGCTCGGCCTCGGGGAAGCGGTCTATGTCCACGCCGCAGCGCCGGAGGGCGTCCTCGAGCCTCGTGCCATCCCGGTCGGTTCGGCCCCGGTCGGCCTCGATGCTGTGGGTCCCCGCGAAGGCCGAAGACCCCAGCAAACTCCGCCCGAACCGTGCGCCTTCTTCGTCGGCCCAGTCCACCAACCGGACCGTGACCGGCGGCTTCCCGTTGATCCGGCGTAAGACCTCGAGGCCCGCCAGCACGTTCAAACAGCCGTCCAGCCAGCCGCCGTTGGGCACGGAGTCCAGGTGTCCGCCGATGAGCAGGGTCTTCTCCGATTCACCTTTTAGCGTGACCCAGTTGTTCCCGGCAGCATCGTAGTGGTGTTCAGCGGGAAGACCGTCCAACTTTGACTTGAACCATTCCCTGGCCTCTAGCCAAGTATCGGTCCAAGCCACGCGCTGCGCCCCGTTTTCGTCGCTGGTGAGGGCACGGAGTTCCTTGAGTTCGGCGATGGTGCGTTTGGGGTCTAAACTCACTTCAACCTCCATGAAAATAAAATTCCCTCCCCCCTTGTGGGGGAGGGCTAGGGTGGGGGGTCGAAACCGCAGGTTTCGTACTTGCCGAGGACGCAGCAATACTCGCTTCGCTCGCACCCCCACCTAACCTCCCCCATCGAGGGGGAGGGATTAAGGGCTACTTGTAGTCAGCAGCCTTTTTGC
This sequence comes from Meiothermus sp., assembly GCA_040290005.1. Classification (GTDB taxonomy): domain Bacteria; phylum Deinococcota; class Deinococci; order Deinococcales; family Thermaceae; genus Meiothermus. The sequence continues at coordinate 19,836 of PSMF01000043.1, read as the reverse complement.
CTGTAGCCTGCTCCCAAGGGCCATAGTCCACGGCGCTGGCGGGCGGGTCTTTGGTGAGGATGCCCTGATCTTTGAGCAGCTTCACCGAAGCCTGGTAATCGGCGGGAACCAGGAAACCGGCCCAGCCCTTGGTGGTGGGTCCGGCGTTATAGAGCTTAGCGATTTCGGTCATCTGCCAGGTTTGGTGGCCTTTGGCGTCGGAGCGCGTACCCGAACCCTTGCAGGTGTTGCCGCAGAAGGGCAGCACGTACTTTTCGACGGTCTCAGCCTGGTTTTTTACCGCCCAGTCCCAGCCTTGAATCGAGGCCTTGATCAGCCGCGCGGCGATCTCGCGCCCGCTCATCCCTGAGCCCTTGAAGTTTTTGTCGGCCAGCACCTTCTCGCTGGTGAATATCAAGTCCTCGAGCAGGTTGATTCCCTGGTCGGCCAGAGGGAATACATCCACCTTGCTGCTGTCATAGCCCAGCCCGGCGATCTGGTCTACCTCGTTATAGGTCATGGCCGAGACCAAATCTACTTTGTCGGGGAAGACCAAGGCGGGGTCAAAGGGGTAGCTCACGGCCTGCACATCGGGGTTGGAAGCCTTGGCGTCAAGCGAGCTGGTCAGGCCGCACTTGCGGAACAGGGCTACCGCCGGGTACTCGTTACCGGCGGGCCAAACGCCCACCTTCTTGCCCTTGATGGCGCAGAGGTCTTTGATGCCTGAGGACTTAAGGCTCACCAGGGTAAACCCGGACTTCTGGAACATCTGGGCGAGATGGACCACCGGCAGGCCCTTCTCGCGCGCGGTGAGCAGGTCGGCGATCCAGGTGGTGCCAAAGTCCGCCGCGCCGGAAACCACCACTTGAATGGGCGACTGGTCGCCTGCGGGGAGCAGGGTCACGTCTAAGCCCTGGGCCTTGAAAAAGCCCCGTTCCTTAGCCACAAAATAGCCCGCGAACTGGGCTTGGGGGAACCACTTGAGCTGAAGGTTAACCTTCACCAAATTCTGCGCACTGGCTAAAGAGCCAAGTGCTAGCGCAGAGACCGCCAATAAAGCCGACCACTTCCGCATATTCCTCCTCCTGTACCGCACCAGTAGCCTACTGTATTTTTATGCCGGTTTGTCAAGAAGCTAAGGTCGTCACCCTCAACGCTATTATTTCAACCGTTGTCATGCCCCGCGAAGGCGAAACATCCCCTACGCGCGTCACTACCTGATTTCTCGGGTAGAAAAAACGCCGTTGTGTACCCCAGGTGTTCTTGACTGATGCGCGTGTGAGATTCTTCGTCGCAAAGGGCGCTCCTCAGAATGACAACGGTTCTTTGATGATATGGACGACCATTTTCTAGTTCACTCCCGGAAGGAGACGTGCCAGTCGGTCAGTTTCCGCTCGAGCCAGGCCACCAGGTTGTACCAGGCGATGCCCGCAACCGAGGCCACGATAATAGCGCTCCACACGATGTCAAAACCGAAGCGCCCGGCCTCGATCTGGATACGAAACCCCAGCCCTTGCCCGTTGGCCCCGAAAAACTCGCCCACGATGGCCCCGATCATAGCCAGGGTGGTGCCCAGCTTGAGCGCGTTGAAGACGAATGGCAGCGCGTTGGGGAGCCGCAGCCAGCGATACCCTTGGGCCTCCGAGGCCGCATAGGAGCGCATCAGGTCGAGGGAGAGCGGGCTGACCTCGGTGAGGCCGCGGAAGGTGTTGACCACCACCGGGAAGAATACGGTAATCGCCACGATCACCGCTTTGGAAGGCCACTCGAGGCCAATCATCTTGACCAGCACCGGAGCTAAGGCCACGATGGGGATGCTGGAAAACGCGGTGGCGTAGGGGAGCAGGCCACGCTCGAGGAAGACGAATCGGCTCACCAGGAGGGCCATCAGCACCCCCAGGCTGCACCCGATCAAGTAGCCAACCAGGGCTTCTAAAAGGACGGTTTGCACTGCGTCTTTGAGCAGCACGTCGCGCACTTCCCAGAGGGTCGAAAGCACCCGTGTAGGCGTGGGAATCAGGCCCGCCGGAACCTGATAGGCCCGCAGCAGGGCCTCCGCCGTGGTCAGGGCGAGCAAAAGCGTGAGCCCGGCGGGGATAAAGCCGACGAGCGGGTTGGTTCTGGCCCGGCTGATCAAGCCTGCGACGCGGGCCACCCCGAAGGCCCCAATCAGGAAGCCCACCCCGACCAGCAGCTTTTGTCCGGCTGATGCGGGGTTGCTCTGGTTCCACCAGCTCCCGATGAAGTAGACCAGGACGGCAAAACCCAGTACGGTCAAAATCCCGCCCAGGAGTGGGCTTTGCGGGGCTCTGGGGGTGCTCAGCGCGCGCGTCGCCATGGCGTCACCAGCCTTTCCACCCAGCCCACCAGCGCCACCAGCAGAATGCCCAGGAGCGCGGAGGAAATCATGATCACCCAGATCGAAACCACGTCGGAGGCGCGGGAGTTCTCAAAGAGCATCCTTCCCAAGCCCTGTTGAAAGCCAATCGTGCTGATTTCTGCCACGATAGCCCCAATCAGCGCGGCGGTGATCGCCACCTTGAAAGCGGTGAACAAATACGGCACAGAAGCCGGGAACCGCAGCTTGAGGTAGGTTTGCCGGTCGGTGGCGTTGTAGGTTTTCATCAGGTCGAGCGCAAGGGGGTCGGGGCTACGTAAACCTTTAGCGACCCCGATGGCGATGGGGAAGAAGGCCACGAAGGCCGCGATGATGGCCTTGGGCAAGGCTCCCTGAACGCCATATTGACCCAGCACCACTACGAGCATGGGTGCTAAAGCGATGATGGGGACGGTCTGCGAAGCCACCACCCAGGGCAACAGCGAGCGCTCAAAGGCCCTGCTAGCCACAATCCCAATCGCAAAAAAGAACCCCACCACCGTCGCTAGTAGCAAGCCCAAAAGCGTATTTCCCGCCGTCGCCCAGGCATTAGGCAGGATGGACGTGGGCGCTGTAAGCGGAAGGCTCAGGCTGCGAAAACCCGTCCAGAGCTGCTGCGGTGAGGGCAAAACCGGACTGCGCAACCGGGTGCTACAGGCGATTGCGGTCTTACAGTCCAGTGCCGCCCCGCGCTCGAGAGCGCGCTGCGCCGTGCCGTAGTTGGCGAGGATGACCAGCGGAAAGTACAGCACGGCGACAATCAGCGCGACGACGAGCATCGGGAAAAGGTTGGATGAGCGGAAACGGGTCATAAGGTTTGCTAAATGTCGTACGTCCTACGTCTTACGTCATACGCTAAAGACTAAAAACCTTGTTCCTGTCTGGGACGATGAAATCAGGGGGCAAGAATCCCTGTCCTGGAGGCGAGGTGGTTTTAGACGTATCGCGTAAGACGTACGACCCATCAGGGCTTCACCCCGCTTGGCACGGCCTGCACGAACCCGGTGAGCGAGGCGCTCTCGAGAATCCCCGCCGCCTGGAGCTGTTGGGCCATCTTCGCAATCTTGGCAGTGTCCACGTAGCCCAGGCCGTTCTTCTGGGTCTCCGGCGTGACCATGATTTTCTTGATCTGCTCCAGGCCCTTCAGCTCGAAAGCGATGTCCAGGTTGGGGTTGTATTTGGCGAGGATTTTCCCGGCCTCCTCGGGGTTGGCGAAAGCGTACTGATAGCCCTTGTAGCGGGCTTCGACAAACTTCTTGACCTCGTTCGGGTACTTCTTCAGGACATCCTTGGTGGTGAACAGCACGTTCTCCGGCCAGTCCACGCCGAAATCCTTGTACGAATACTGGTAATACTTGTCCTTGGCCTGCGCCTGCGCCACCATCACCTCGTTGTAGATCATCGCCGAGGCGTAGTCGTACTGCTTGGCGAGCCAGCCGCCCAGCGTGGCCGGGTCGCCCTGCTGGTTGACGACCTGCACCTTGGACTCCCAGCCCTTGCCGATGGCCGCTTTGATGGGCTTGTCGTAGCCGATCCAGGTGGCGAAGTTACCGCTCACGTCGGAAATCTTGTTGATCGGTTTCCACGACAGAATCTGCATCGCCGAGCCCTGGAAGTCGGCAGCGAGGATTACCAAGGGAAGTTTTTGCTTTTGGCGGGCCTCGAGCAGGTTGTACGGATAATCAATCCCGAAGACCAGCTTCCCCGCCTTGCTTTCGGCCATCACCCGGTCAATCGGCGAAAGCCCCGGCCCGCCCGCCACCACCGTCACATCGAGCCCAGCAGCCTTGTAAAAGCCCTTGTCCACCGCCACCGGGTCGCCGATGCTCTCGGCGTGGATGAACCACGACTCGATCATCGAGACTTTAGTCATGCCGTCCTGCGCCGAGACCAGCGCCAGCACCGTCAAGATGCCCACCGCCAACAGCCCAATTGCTTTCTTCATACGCTCCCTCCCCGAACCAGTTTTGCATAAAACCAAAGCCCGTGCTCATTATTATTCATATTCTCACCGTTTGAGAACCCGGTTATTGCTGCCGGGTCATCTCCAAGTGCCAGCCCACAAAGCGGCGCTCGAGGGCGTTTAAAACCCCCAGCAGCAGCCAGCCGACGACGGTGCAGCACACTGCCGCGAGAAAGACCCTGGCGGTGTTCCCCACATAGCGCGAGTCGAGAATCATAAACCCCAGCCCCTGAAACGCCCCGAACAGCTCCCCCACGATGGCCCCGTTCACCGCCGCCATCGCGCCCCCTTTGAGGCTGGTGAAGATGATCGGCAGCGCGGAGGGCAGCTTGAGAAAGCGGATTCGCTGCGAGAAGTTCGCGTTGTACGAGGTGAGCAACTCCTCCTTGCTCGTGTCGGTGGAGACCAGCCCCTTGTGGACGAAGTAGACGAGCGCGAAGAAGGTGTAGAGCGCGGCAATCGCCACCTTGCTGCCGATGCCGTTCACGCCGAGCCAGACCACCACCAGGCTCGCCAGCGCCACGAAGGGGATCGAGTTGAGGGTGCTCACCGCGCGAAAGATGAAGTCCTCGAGCCACCTCGGAAGCACGATCAGGAGCACCGCCGCGACGTGCGCAATAATCGCTCCCAGCACGAAACCCAGCACGATTTCCTGCGAAGTCACCCAGGCATTTTTGAGCACCAGAGCGGGGGTTTTGAGGAACTCCTCGAGAATCCGGCTAGGTGTAGGCAACAAAAACGGCGAGTTGTATAGCCGCGCCCCCACTTCCCAAACCGTGAGCGAGACTACCGCGAAGACCAGCCAGCGCACGCCCTCCCCACGGAAAATCGCGGGAGCCGGTCTGGGAGGCGTGGGTCGGACGGCTCGAGCCATACCTAAACCTCTGCCACCTGTTCTTTTTCTCCTCCCCCCGGGCGGGGGAAGACGCGAAGCGTTCCACGCTTTTGGGTAGGGTGGGGGGAATGAGCCGAAGGCGAATGCCTTTGCATGATGCAGCATTCACGAAACCTGCGGTTTCGACCCCCCCTCCCAGCCTCCCCCCCTTGCGGGGGGAGGGGTGTTTTTCTTGGGGTAGTTTTGTCCATAAACCTTGACCTCACCGTAGGAAACGGACTTCCTGGCCTTCGACTCGCGCCACCTCTGGCCGCGTCTCCGCCACAATTCGGCCACGCTTGAGCACGTAGCGGCGCATCGGCATGGTGCGGATCGCATCGTCCTCGGTGGGGACGGGCCAGACGATCAGGTCGGCGGGGTTGCCCACCGCGATGCCGTGGCCTTCCAAGCCGTCGGTGCCGCGCACGAGTTGGTTGTTCCAGATGGCGGCGGGCCTCGAGGAGAGCATCGGGAACAGGTGCGCCCGGTCCTCCCGGCCCGACATCAAGCCGTAGTGCAGCAGCACGAACGCCGTGTGCAGCGGGTCGCCCTTACCCATCGGATACCAGGGGTCCATCACCGAGTCGTGTCCGGCGGCCACGTTGACTCCAGCCGTTAATAACTCTTTGACTCGGGTCAGCCCCCGGCGAATCGGGTAGTGGTCGAAACGCCCTTGCAGCACGGCGTTATCGGGTGGGTTGCAGATCACGTGTAGCCCTGCCCGGCGGATGTTCCCGATGATCTTGTCGGCGTAGGCGTTGTTATACGAGTGCATCGCGGTAGTGTGCGAAGCCGCAACTCGCCCGCCCAGCTTCAGGCGCAGGGTTTCCGCCGCCATCACCTCCACGAAGCGGCTGTGCTCGTCGTCGGTCTCGTCGCAGTGGATGTCCACCGGGAGGCCGGTCTGGTGAGCCAGCTCGAGCGCGAACTTCACGTTCTGCACCCCGTACTCCCGCGTGATCTCGTAATGGGGAATCCCGCCCACCGCGTCCGCGCCGAGTTCGACGGCTTTCCGCACCAGTTCATCCCCGCCCTCCCAGGAGAACATCCCGAGCTGCGGGAAAGCCACGATTTGGATGTCAATTAGGTCGGCGACTTCTTTACGCAGCTCCAAAAGTGCCTTGAGCGCGGTGAGGTCCGGGTCGCAGGTGTCCACGTGGGTGCGGATGTGCGTGACCCCGTGCGCTACGAACCAGCGCAACGCTTTACTTACCCGCTCCCGCACGTCGTCCCTCGAGAGCCGCTTGACTCTTTCTGACCAAATAGAAATCCCTTCCCACAACGAGCCCGACTGGTTGGGCCGGGGGTCGCCTTCGGTGAGGATAGCGTCGAGGTGGATGTGGATTTCGTAGAAGCTGGGGCTGACCAAGTTGCCCTCGGCGGAGATTTCCTGCGCGGCGCTCAAGTTGGGCTGGAGCGCGACAATCTTGCCGCCCTCGAGGCCAATATCTACGAGTTCCTCCCGGCCCGTAATCCGCGCGTCCTTGATGACCGAATCCATATTATTCGTGCACCTCGAAGCCGTGTCCCTTACGCAGCGCCTCGCGCACCTGCGTCGCAATCTCGAAGAACTGCGGGGTTTCTCGGGTCTCGAAGTCTCGAGGCTGCGGCAAATCCACAGGTATCACCGTCTCGATTTTGCCAGGCCGGGGGGTCATGACTACAATCCTGGTCGAGAGAAACACCGCCTCAGGAATCGAGTGGGTGACGAAGATAATGGTCTTGCCGGTCTCGCGCCACAGCCGCAGAAGCTCTAAGTTTAAGTTTTCCCGCGTAATCTCGTCGAGCGCCCCGAAGGGCTCATCCATGAAGAGGAGTTGCGGGTCGAAAGCCAGCGCCCGCGCGATGGAAACACGCTGCTGCATCCCGCCCGAAAGCTGCCAGGGATAGTTCTTGGCGAACTTCTCGAGGCCCACCAGCTCGAGCATTTTCTCGGCCCTGGATTTGCGCTCAGGAGCGGAGAAGTTCATCACCTCCAAGGGCAGCATTACGTTTTGCAGCACGGTGCGCCACTCCATCAGCGTGGGGGCCTGGAAGACGTAGCCGTATGAACGAGATTTCCGCGCCTCCTCGGGGGTTTTCCCGCCGATGCGGATGGTTCCCGAAGTCGGCTGAATTAGGTCTGCGAGCAGACGTAAGAGCGTAGTTTTCCCGCACCCCGACGGCCCAATGAGGCTGATGAACTCGCCGGATTGAATCTCTAAGTTTGCCTCCTTGAGCGCCACCGTTCCGGTCTGGAACACCATCGAGACATCCTGCACCGAGACCAGCGCACTGGGTACCCCTTTTCCCACCGGGAGAGGACTGGACTGGGGAGAGTTCTGCATCATCAAACTCTACTTCCTGTGCCTTAGAAATACATCGGCTCGCGCTTGAGCAGCTTTCCGCGCCCCTTCTGGCCCACGAATTGCCCGTCGCGCACGGCTACCTTCCCGCGCACCGTGACCACGCTCGGCTTGCCGTCAATCTCGAAGCCCTCGAAGCCGTTGTAGTCGTTGCCTACGTGCTGGGTCCTGGCCGAAATCGTGCCCTTATAGTTCGGGTCGTAGACCACCAAATCCGCATCGCTCCCCACCGCGACCGTCCCCTTGCGCGGGAACAGCCCGAAGAGCTTGGCGGCTTTGGTGCTCGCGGCATCCACAAAGCGGTGCAGCCCCAAGTTCCCCCGGCTCACGCCGTAGGTATAGAGCAGGTTCACCCGGTCTTCGATGGCGGGAATGCCGTTGGGGATGGCGGTGAAGGCATCCTTGCCCATGGCCTTCTGGGCCGTATCGAAAGGGCAGTGGTCGGTGCCCACGGTGTCAATAAACCCCTGCGCCAGCGCGTCCCACAGCACCTTCTGGTTCCACTTCTCGCGCAGCGGCGGCGACATTACGTATTTCATGGCCTCCACCCCGCCCTGCTCGGCTAGGGTTTTGTCGAGCAGTAAGTGGGGGATCACCGATTCGATGAAGAGGGGAACCCCGCGCATTTTGGCCGCCATCGCCGCGTTCAAGGCCGCTGCGCAGGACAGGTGCACCACGTAGCCGGTGGCCCCGGTGGTTTCGAGGAAGGTCGCAAAGCGGCCCGTCCCCTCGGCCTCGACCTCCACCGGGCGGCTGGGCTCGTGCCACTCCGGCCCGGTTTTGCCCTCGGATAGGAGCTTTTGCTGCAAGCGCCCGACCAGTTCGGCGTTCTCACAGTGGGCGGTGGTGATCACCCCCAGTTCCTTGGCAAGCTTTAGGGTCTGGTACATCTCCCCGTCGTCCACGCCGAAAAAGTTCTTATAGGATAGGAAAATCTTAAAGCTGCTGATGCCATCGGCCACGATTTCGCGGAGCTGGGCCTCGGTTTTATCGTCGTATTTCGTCACCGCCATGTGGAAGGTGTAGTCGCAGGCGGAGTTTCCTTCGGCTTTGCTCTTCCACAGGTGGTAGCCCTCGAGGGTATCATCGGTTCGGTTGGGACAGCACATCTCGATATATGTGGTGGTCCCGCCGACGAGAGCGGCGATGCTCCCGGTTTCGTGGGTGTCCTTGGCGAAGGTCGCCATGAAGGGCAGGTAGATGTGGACGTGGGGGTCTATAAAGCCGGGGAAGACGTATTTACCGGTGGCATCAATCGTTTCGGTTCCCGGAGGTGCCTCCAGGTTCTGCCCGATGCGGGTGATGGTCTCGTCCTCGACGTAGAGGTCGGCTTTGTAGCGGGAGTCCGCGGTGATGATTTCGCCGTTTTTGACAAGTAATGACATTTAGCACTCCTATGTGTTCTTTCGTATGTTGCATAGTTACTGCCTCCTAATCGGCGAGCAAGTACTTCTGCAACTACTTGTATAGTTACTGGAGCCAAGTCCCAAACTTTCTTTCAAAAGATTGCGGAATTGATTTGAACTTTATAGCTCCTTTGTAATGCTGAGCAGAAGCAACTGTATAGCTATCCTCTTTATCGAGAAAGTCAAATATTTCGCGGAGAGTTCCAACCGAATCGGATGCGCCTTTGTTCTTCAAAGAAATCCCACAACCGTCGCCTTTATGGGGTTCTTCGAAGAAGAAAATATAGGGCATTTCTTGACGATCTATGCCTAGCGCCCTAGTCAGCTCAGTTGCACATCGAGAGTGATAATCAAAATCAAACCGAGTGCCGCCTTCACGTTTGAAGTATAAAAAACAGCATTTTGGTCCAGATATTTGAGCATTCTCAGTCCTATGAGATGCGATCAGTTTTGCTGCCTCTTCGTCAGCACCAGTTGCTAAGATAATGGCAAACAACGAGTACTTGATAGATGGGTCTTGATTTTGCCACCACGAAGCGAATGAGTCCGCACCAGTGATTTCTTTCAGAGTCAACTCGACTTCTTGTTCAAGACGGAGACCTTCGCTAATGTTCAGTGGTTGAGGTAGATAGGTTTTTCCCAGGGAAGTTATCTTGTTGATTTGCATCACCCACCCCTTAAGCGCATTTTGCACACGGTCTCAAGCGAACACCAAGCGCCCTTTAGGTTTAGGAATCGGACGACCCAGAGCTTCTGCGGTCTCGAGCCATTCATCTATAACGACATTTACGCTCTCGAGCGCCTCTGCCTGCGTTTGCCCGTCCGCCGCGCAACCCGGTAGCTCAGGCACTTCGGTGATAAAGGCTTTGTCTTCCTCGCTCCAGTACAAAATTACCTCGTATTTATGATTCATCTTCACCTCCTTGCTGATATTTGACGATTACACTCCGCACTTGCTTAACCTGATAGGGTTTGGCCTTACAGCCTTTTCTGGGTTGCAAGTTGAGGATTTCTTCGACTTCCTGCTTGCTGTAAATAGGGTGACTTCCCTTGATTCATTCATCGAAGCCGAGCTTTACCAGGAGTCTACACATCAAAGGAGATGTTGGTGTCGGATGTGCTGCGCAGAATTTTGACAAGAAGCTTCTCGAGTTCGCTCATGCTAGTGTATTTCGATTCCCTCTTCCTGACGGTATTTCTTCATCGCGTCCCAGTCGGTGGTCACCTCAGCTCTGTTCTTAGAAAGCTGGTCCCACGTTACCGAGGCCCGTCCCGACGGGAGTTCGACCATTTTTATGCAATCCTCCACCGGGCAGACGTTGTAACACAACCGGCAGCCCACGCAGTCGTCTTCGCGCACCACGGGCTGTGGGCGGGTGCTCACGGCTTCATGCTTCCCGTTGGAGCGCACGTCGTAGGCGTAGGGCTGGACGAGGTTTCCATTGGCATCTACCAGGTCAATGCACTGGTGCGCGGTGTCGTTGCAGGCCACGTAGCAGAGGTTGCACTGGATGCACTTATCGGGGTCAATGCGGGCCACCGCACGGAAGGAGAGGTCAAAGTCCTTGAAATCCGAGATGCGGTGAAGGCTTTTGCCGACCACTTCGTCAATCGTGCGGAAGCCCTTGGAGTCCATCCAGCTCGAGAGCCCGTCGCATAAATCCTCGATGATGCGGAAGCCGTAATGCATCACCGCAGTGCAGACTTGCAGGCTCGAGGCCCCCAGCAGCAGGAACTCGGCGGCGTCCTTCCAGGTGGAAATCCCGCCCATGCCCGAGATGGGCAAGCCCGATTGACGCACGGTCTCGTCGGTTCCCAACGAGGAGAGCATGTTGAGCGCAATCGGCTTCACCGCAGGTCCGGCGTACCCGCCGTGGCCGCCCTTCCCGCCGATGTTAGGGGTGATTTCTAGGGTGTCCAAATCCACCGCCACGATGGAGTTAATCGTGTTGATGAGCGAGAGGGCGTTGGCCCCGGCAGCGATGGCGGCCTTGGCCGGAGGAACCACGCTGGCGACGTTGGGCGTAAGCTTCACGATCACCGGAATCCGCGCCACGTCCATCACCCATCTGGTGATCTGCTCGCAGTATTCCGGCACTTGGCCCACCGCCGCGCCCATCCCGCGCTCGCTCATCCCGTGCGGGCAGCCGTAGTTGAGTTCGATGCCGTCGGCCCCGGTATCCTCGATCTTGAGGATGATGTCGCGCCAGGCCTCGGGGTTCGACTCGACCATTGCGGAAACGACGACGGCGCGGTCGGGCCAGTGCCGCTTCACGTCGCGGATTTCGGCTAAGTTGACCTCGAGCGGCCTATCGGAGATCAGCTCGACGTTGTTGATGGCGAGCATCTTCTGCCCGCCGTAGTGCCAGGCCCCGTAGCGATTGGATACGTTCAGCACGGGAGCGCCGATGGTTTTCCAGACCGCCCCGCCCCAGCCCGCCTCGAAGGCCTTATGCACCTGTGCCCCCGAGTTGGAAGGCGGCGCTGAGGCCAGCCAAAACGGGTTCGGAGATTTGATTCCGGCGAAGTTAATTCGTAAGTCAGCCATGGTTTGCTCCCTTCGGTCGCGTCAAGAGTCCAGAGCAAAGGCTTAGGTTTGACTCTCGACCCGCGTCATTTTTAGTCATCCGCCGCTACGCCCTGCGGCACGAGTTTGCGGTGGATCGCAAACGCCGCTAGCTTGCCGTCCTGCACCGCCATCACCGTCGAGGCCGAGCCCTTGGCCCGCACGCAGTCGCCGCCCGCATAGACGCCGGGGAGAGAGGTCTCGAGGTCGTCATTCACCCGGATATAGCCCTTCTCCGTCGCTAGTCCCAACGTCTGTGCCAGGCTGGGTTTCTCCTGTCCGATGGCTTTCACCACCTGGTCGGCGGGGATGATGAATTCTGCGCCGGGGACGGGCTGAGGCGAGGGTCGGCCCGAAGCATCCGGTGCGCCCAGCTCCATCCGCACGCACTTCACCCCGGTGACTTTACCCCCCTCGTGCAGAATCTCGACGGGCTGTGTCAGGAAGCGGTATTCGATGCCTTCATTCTTGGCGAACTCGTACTCGTGCTCATAGGCGGTCATCTCGGCCTCGGTGCGGCGGTAGACCATCCGCACTCGCTCAGCTCCCAAGCGCTTGGCGACGGTGGCGGCGTCAATCGCGGTGTTCCCCGCGCCGATGATGACGACGCTCTGACCCACCTCGAGCCCTTGCGGGTTCATCTTGGAAGCTTCGATGTACTCCAGGCCGTCAATCACAAGTTCCTCGCCCCTAATCCCCATTGCCGGAACTGCACCGAGTCCCAATCCTAAGAAAATCGCATCGTACTGGCTGCGCAGCTCGTCGAAAGAGAGGTTTTGGCCCAGTTCAACGTTAGTTTTGACCTCCACGCCGAGCCGCTCGACCATGTCTACTTCGGCCAGCGCGACGCTCACCGGCTCACGCAGCACGATGATTCCGTAGGTAGAAAGGCCACCGGGCAGTTCGCGCCGTTCGAACACGGTGACGCTGTGCCCCAGCTTGGCGAGTTCGCCCGCGCAGGTGAGCCCTGCCGGGCCCGCGCCCACCACCGCAATTTTTTTACCCGTCGCCGGGCCGGGTTGGAATACGTCAATATTCCGGTTGTAGACGTAATCGGTGGCGTAGCGCTGGAGTCGCCCGATCATGATCGGTTTTTCTTCAGCGTTCAACACGCAGGCCCCTTCACATAGCTCCTGCACGGGGCAAACGCGAGCACAGGTTGCGCCCATCAAGTTCGCTTCCAAAATCGTCCGGGCCGAGCCCACCACGTTCTCGGTGGCGATCTTCTTGATGAACTTGGGGATGTCAATGTGGGTGGGGCAGGCGTGGGTGCAGGGTGCATCGTAGCAGTAGAGACAGCGGTTGGCCTCCACCAACGCTTCGTGGTCGGAAAGCGGCGGGTAATACTCCGCCAGCACTTCTTCGGGCCGTATGATTTGCACGTTCTAGCCTCCTTAAAACGACGATGGAGCCTTCTCGAGACCGAAGTCCAAAGGTTCGTGCCCTCGCCGGAGCCGACTTAACCCAGTGGGGATATAGGTTTGACTAACTGGAATATAAAAGCAGCGTTTGGACGTGTCAAGCGCAGCGGGGCGGCCTGATCTTAAAAGATTATTCAGGTAAGTGTATGAAATTGCAATTCCCGGCTTGCCGGAGTTCTTTGTGTAAAAAGTTTAATTATCTTGTTCCATTATGCCTTGACTTAACTCACCTTATGCTATATACATATTGCATGGCACTCGAACGCAAATCACGTAAGCACTCCCCCGCACACAGCCTATGGATGGATGTCGCTACCGGAGCCGCTGCCGCCGCGCTGTTTATTTTGTTCGCTTTGCTGATGCCCAAGGCCAGTTGAGAAATAACGCTGTCTCTGACGAATAAAACCAAAATATTGTAAACCCTGTTTGGGACAGGGTTTGTTTTTCGTGGTTTGTAGGGGCAGCAGTTTAAGTGCCTTGGGCTTGCTCGCGGCTGGTCGGTGTGGAAACTTTGAGTCCTCGGCCCATCTGCAGCGGCTCGAACCCAAGTACAATCACCGCTGTGAGAGGGAGCCTATTTTTCGCAGAAAAATTTTTGATCGGAATGTTGTTTTGCGCGGTGTTGAATGGCTTCGCCCAATCCCCGGCGGGGGAGTGCCAGACTCGAGTTGTCCCTACTGAGGGCGGAGCAGTCTGCGGCAAGCTCGTCGGCAGCCAGGGGAAAACCGTCTCGGCTTTTCTGGGCATCCCCTACGCTGAGAGCACCGCTGGGGAACGCCGCTGGCAGCCGCCCCTTCCCAAAGCTCCGTGGCCGGACCGTTTCCAGGCCACGCGGTTTGGCCCCATCTGCCCGCAGAACGACAGCTTTGGTGTGGAATTGCCTCAAAGCGAGGACTGCCTCTCGCTCAACGTTTGGACTCCAGACACCGCTCCGGCGCAGCGTTTCCCGGTATAGGTGTGGATCTATGGGGGGGCCTTCAAGTCGGGCAGCAGTGCCCAGCCGATCTATGACGGGGTCTACCTGGCCCAGCAGGGCGTGGTGGTCGTGACTTTCAACTACCGGGTGGGGGCGCTCGGGTTCCTGGGCGGGATCGCTGGGCTGAGCGGTAACTACGGCTTTCTCGACCAGCAGCTTGCCCTGAGGTGGGTTAACGCCAACATCACCCGTTTCGGCGGTGACCCAGGCCGGGTGACGCTCGCGGGCGAGAGCGCCGGCGGGGCTTTCGTAGCCTTGCACCTGCTTTCCGCTCCGGCAAGCCAGCCCCTTTTCGGGCGTGCGGTGATGATGAGCAACCCGCTCGGCTTGCCCTACAAAACCCCGGCCCAAGCGCGGAAGGTCGGGCTGTGGTATCTGGCGGCGACGGGCTGTTATTTCAACCTTCGGCCCGCCGACTGCCTGCGTGGGAAGAGCGTGCAGGAGATTTTGAACGGTGAAAAAAGCCGTTACCTGGCCCTGCCGACGCTGAACGAGGGGCTGGCAACCTTCATCACCTGGGCTCCGACGATAGACGGCACGGTCCTCAACCAGCGCCCTTGGCATCGGCCCAAAACGGCGGGCTGAACAAGCCTTCCATCATCGGCACGAACGCCGACGAGGGCGTTTTGTTGGTTGCAGGCTTGGCGAATCAGCCGGTGGGCCGAATCGTCTACGGAGGGGTTTTGTCGCTGCTGCTGGGCGATGCCGGGAGTCGGGTTTTGCCCCTGTATCCAGCCGAAGGAAACGATTACCGCCCGGCGATGGAGCGATTTGTCACCGATTATTTATTCTTCCGTCCTAATCAAGTGCTGGCTCGAGCCGCCAAGGCTCCGGTCTACGCCTACGAGTTCACCCACCCACCCTCGGTTTCGCTGTGGCCCAACGTCCCCGGTTGTAAGGACGCAGCCTGCCACAGCGAGGGTGTGCCGTTCTGGTTCCACACCTTAGACGTGGTGGGCATCAAGTCTATAGAGGAGGACGCGCTCTCGAGGGATATGGCGCAGCGTTGGGGGCAGTTCGTGCGGGGTGAGCCGCTGACGGGCACGACGGGCCTCGAGTGGCCGCAGTTCTTGCAGGGTGGGCAGTATTTGCGGCTGGATATTTCTCCTTCCGCATTCCAGCCGGATAAACCGCAGTGCCAGACCTTAGATTCGATTGGCTATGAACAGAAAGCGACGCTGGAGCGCATTGACCGGGGCCGTACGCTGCAAAACCGATAGGCTTTAGGGCTTGCCCTTACGGTGATTTCCGGCAGACCGCATACAGTGGGAAGAATGCCTACTGTCCCGTTTGCCATTCAGACCCAGCATTTGCGCAAAGTCTTCCGGGGCCGCCCTGCGGTGGAGGATTTGAGCCTCGAGGTTTCCCAAGGCGAAGTCTTCGGGTTTCTCGGTCCCAACGGGGCAGGGAAGAGCACTACCGTCAAGATGCTCTTGGGCCTGACCCACCCCAGCGCCGGGACCGCGCGGATTCTGGGGCAACCGGTGGATAGCCTAGCCATCAAGCGCCAGGTGGGGTTTTTGCCCGAGTTGTTCCGCTTCCACGATTGGATGACCGGGAAGGAGTTTCTGCGCTTCCACGGGCAGCTTTACGGGATGGAGAGCGCCGACTTGGAGCGGCGCATTCCCGAGGTGTTGGAACGGGTGGGGCTAGCCGGGCGCGAGCGGGAGCGGATCAAGGGCTACTCCAAGGGGATGCAGCAGCGCATCGGCCTAGCACAAGCCATTCTGAACCGCCCCAAACTGGTTTTTCTCGATGAACCCACCTCGGCCCTTGACCCCATCGGGCGGCGCGAGGTGCGCGAAATTATCGCCCACCTCAAAGCGCAGGGCACGACGGTCTTCCTCAACTCGCATCTGCTCTCCGAGGTTGAGCTGACCTGCGACCGCGTGGCTATCGTGAACAAAGGCCGGGTGGTGCGGAGTGGAACTCTGGACGAGTTGTTGAATCCCAAACTGGAAGCCGAACTCCGCGTGGACGAGGTGACACCCGCCCTCCAGAGCGCACTTTCTCCACTTGCAAGAATCACTGAGCAGAACGGGGAAAGGCTCACTTTGGAATTGCCCGATGAAGATGCCCTTCCTGCCGTCGCCGAGGCGGTGATTCGCGCGGGGGCTAAACTCTACGCGCTCACGCCGCGCCGGGAAAGTCTAGAAGACCTCTTCGTCACCCTGGTCGAGAAAGGTACATCGTGAAGAATGTCCTGCTGGTCGCCCGTTTCGCCTGGCGCGAGGCCGTCGCAAGGCGGCTGGTGGTGGCGATTCTGCTGCTCACGCTAGTTTTCGTGGGGCTCTATTTGTACGGTACGGATGCGCTTTTACGCAGCTTCCAGCGCCGCGCCGCCGACTTAGGCCGCGAGTTGCCAGGGCAGAGCCTGCTGTTCGCCAACGCCACGCTCGTGCTGATGGGCATGTATATCGCAAACTTCCTCGGCAGCCTGATGGCGGTGTTCACCACGATTGCAGCGGTGAGCGGCGAGGTGGACTCAGGAACCATCCAGTCGGTGCTGCCCAAGCCCATCCGGCGCTGGGAGTTTGTGCTGGGGAAGTGGCTGGGCCACCTGAGCCTGGTCCTGCCCTATATCGTGCTGCTCTCGCTGGCCTTGATGTACGGAGCGCAGGCCATCACCGGGTATCTGCCGCCACAGCCCTTCAACGCGATTGCCATCATGCTTTTGAGCACCCTGTTCCTTCTCACCCTGACGCTGTTAGGGAGCACGCTCTTTTCCACGCTCACCACGGGAATCGTGATGTTCATGCTCTACGGCCTGGGCTGGGCCGGGGGAATCGTGGGCAGCGTGGGAGCGCTGACGGGCAGCCGGACCCTCCAACAAATCGGCGAAGTCAGCGGCTACATCGTCCCCAGCGACCAGCTTTGGAGGGGGGCTTCGGTGTATTTGCAACCCGACGCGCTGCGGCGGGTGCAGGACGTGGCGAGGGGAAATCCGTTTGTGGGGACTGAGCCCTTGGCAACGGGATACCTGCTGTGGGTGGGGATTTACACGTTGTTGATCCTGCTGCTGTCCCTTTGGATATTCTGGCGCCGCGACTTTTAGCCTCCTTGCCTCCCCTTGGGCACGCTACAACTAGCACCTGTCCTGGACGCTATTTCTGTGAACCTCAGGGGAGGTGGCCGTCAGGCCGGAGGGGTTTTGTCCGAGCCTCTCATCAACACCAACCCTACCTTTGTAGGGATGCAAAGCCTTGCGCCCATGCTGCGTGAGGCTCGTCAATCCATTTGGCGAGCTTTGATCCGCCGTCAGGGGACGTAGGGAGAAGGCGTCGCACGCCCTCTCCCTCTCGCCCCCCGACACCCCCTCACCCACTCCCCAGCAACGCGCAATTCACGGCTGCAGAAACCGGGCTCAAGAGCAATCCCATCCTCACGGGAGAAGGATGCCCATTCAAGTGTCTGGGCTGCGAAGTCAACCCTCCTCCTTGCTGGGGAAGACGCGTTAGCGTTCCACGATTTTGGGTAGGGTGTGGGTGTGCTAAACTCGAAAGTCTATGCCTCCAGAGCGGATTGTCGTGTTTGGCACTACCGGCAGCGGCAAAAGCACGTTGGCGAAGGCGATTGGCTCGAGGCTCGGCATCCCCTACTTCGAGATGGACGCATTGCACTGGAACCCCGGCTGGGTGGGCACACCTGTCCCGGAGTTCCGCCGCAAGGTCGAGGCGACGACGCAGGGCGAAGCTTGGGTGACGGAAGGCCAGTACAGTCAAGTCCGCGATATCTACCTGAGACGGGCCGACACCGCCGTCTGGCTGGATTATTCGTTCGCCTTGGTGTTTTACCGGTTGCTCCGGCGCACCCTGAGCCGAATCATTGACCGGAAGCCCGTCTGTAACGGTAATTACGAGACATGGCGAAACGCTTTCCTGGACCGAGAATCTATCCTGCTCTATGCCTTCCGAGGTCACTGGCGCAAGCGGCGGGAATATCCCGAGCTGTGGCGGGAATATCCGCATCTGCAAGTGCTCCATTTCCGCTCCCCACACCAAACCGAGCGCTGGCTGCAAACCCTGTCCCACACTCCATCCGCCGAATCCGCCCTACAGTGAAGCTATGATCCGCGTCTACGGCCTCACCGGCTGCGGCCCCTGCGAGGTCGCCAAGCTGTTTTTGCGGCAGAAAGGTGCCGAGTTCGAGTTTCTCGACGTGAGCGAGAATGCCGAGGCAAGGACCAAGCTCAAGGAATTGGTGGGAACTTTGAGCGCGGGTGTCGTTCTGGAAGCCGATGGTCAAGCCGAAGCCATCCTGGGTGTTTCGATTCCTAAACTGGAAGCCTGGTATAGCCGTCATGTCTCGCAAAAACCCTGACGCTGACCTCGTATACTCGGAGTCGTGCGCCGCGAACACCTGCTGGGAATCTTCTATTTGAGCCTCGCCACTTTGCTGTGGGCCACTACCTTTGTGGTGGTGAAAGGGACGCTCGAGTCGGTGAGCGCGGCCCAAATAACCTTGGTGCGCTTCGTCTTCGCCACGCTGTGCTTTGTGCCCTTTTTATTCGTCCCCGACCGCAAGCTGTGGGCGGCGGGGTTCGAGCTGAGCGTCTATTTATTCATCGCCTACTTGTCCCAGACGGTGGGTTTGGCCTCCACCAGTGCCAGCCGGAGTGCCTTTATCACCACCCTCTATGTGGTGATGCTTCCCGTGCTGCTGGGGCTTTTGGGGCATCGTCTGGGCTGGAACATTTGGACCGCAGCGGTTTTGGCAATCCTGGGAGTAGGGCTCCTCTCCTACGACGGCTCGCCGCCGGGCGTAGGCGACTTCTGGACGTTGGGCACGGCGATTTCTTACACCGTCTACATCTGGCGGATGGAGGCCTTCGCGGCCCGCTTCCCCTCGCTGCCGCTCACCGGAATCCAGATGCTTTTCGTGATGCTGTTTTCGCTGCTGTGGGTGGGCTGGGAGCGGCCCGCGTGGAACTGGGGCGAGTTTCCTTGGGGCGGGGTGCTCTATTTGGGCCTGGTCGCCAGTGCGCTATGCGTGTGGCTGCAAGCCTTGGGGCAGAAGTTCGTGCCTGCGCCCGAGGCGGCGATTATATACGCCCTCGAGCCCGTCTACGCCTCGGTATTCGCCTACTTCTTCTTGGGCGAACGCCTAGGAATTCAGGGGCTGATCGGGGCCGCGCTGATCGTGGTTGCGACATTGGTGAGCCAGCTTCTAAGCTCGCGTCCCCACCCCGAGCAAGTCACCGCCGAGCCAACGGGTGAAGCCTAGTTTAGGCTCACGTCCTGGAGGCGCTTTTTGACGAGGGGATTATCCCGTTCCATACGTGAAGTGCTAAAAGCTCAGGCTCCGAACCCGCTCACCAGCCGGGCCAAGCTGTAGGCCGCACCCGCTGCGATGCTCCCCACCAGGGCCGTCTGCCACGCGCCCCGCAGCGCCGAGACCCCGGTAAAACCGGCCTTCACCGCGCCGAAGACGGTGAGCGCGATGAGCGTCACCACGATGCTCCAGGTGAAGGCCGCACCGAGCGGCAGCCGGAAGGCGTAGGGAGCCAGCGGGATAATCCCGCCCGCGATGTAGCTGCCTCCGATGGTTAGGGCGCTGGTGAGGGCGCGTCTGGGGTCGGGTTTTTCCAGCCCCAGCTCGTTTTTCATCATGAACTCTACCCAGCGTTCGGGCTTCGCCGTTACCGCCCGGGTCGCTTTTTCCAGCGCCTCCCCCTCCAGCCCATACTCCTGGAACACCCCCCGCACCTCCTCGGCCTCGGCTTCGGGGAGTTCGACGACTTCTCGGTGCTCACGCTCCAGTTCGGAGTTATAGTGATCTTCCTCGCCTCGGGCCGCCAGATACCCGCCCAGCCCCATCGCGATCGAGCCTGCGGCCATCTCGGCGATCCCTGCGACCAAAACCACGAAGCTGCTCTCCACCGCCCCCGAAAGCCCGGCGGCCAAGGCGAACGGCACCGTGAGCCCGTCGG
>PSMF01000242.1:0-2290 GCA_040290005.1 Meiothermus sp. | reverse complement strand
AAGGCCGGGGAGTCGAAGGACCTCAAGGTCGCGGTAACGCTGCCCCCAAACGTGGAAGCCAGGCTCTATGCCGTGACCCTCCGAGCGCTCGCCGGAGAAACCAAGGCTGAACTCGGGGTAAACCTCGACATTACTGGCCAGCCCCAGCTTAGCCTCAGCACCCCCGACGGACGGCTTTCAGGAACAGCCTACGCCGGGCAGGAAAATCCAGTCAAGCTTCTAGTGAAGAATAGCGGCAGCGCTCCGGCTCAGGAAGTGAGGCTGTCCTCGAGTGAGCCCTCCGGTTGGGAAGTCAAGTTCGACCCCGAGAAGCTGGGGAGTCTAGCCCCAGGACAGGAGGCTCAGATTACAGCCCAGGTCAAGCCCTCACCGCGAGCGGTCGCCGGGGACTATATGATCACCCTGCGCGCCGAGTCGGGGAGCGCCTCGGCCTCCGCCGACTACCGGGTTACGGTCCAAACTTCAACCCTATGGGGACTGGTCGGGGTAGTCCTGGTAGCGGTGGCGGTGGGGGCGGTAGGGTTCGCGGTGTCGCGCTATGGGCGCCGCTAGGGAGAAGCGCTATGGAGGGGACCACAGTCATCGAAACCCATGACCTGAGCAAGCGCTACGGGGGGATGCTGGCTGTGCAGGAGCTCAATCTGGGCGTGGGGGCCGGGGAGGTTTACGGTCTGCTGGGTCCTAACGGCTCGGGCAAGACCACTACCATCCTTATGCTTTTAGGCCTGACCGAGCCCAGCGCGGGTTGGACTCGGGTGCTGGGCTTTGACCCAGCCCGCCAGCCGCTTTCGCTCAAGCGGCAGGTCGGGTATCTGCCCGACTCGGTGGGGTTTTATGGTGAGCTCACAGCGTGGGAGAATCTCGCCTACACTGCTCGACTCAATGGTCTTCCTGGGGACGTGGCCCGC
Organism: Meiothermus sp.; assembly: GCA_040290005.1. Classification (GTDB taxonomy): domain Bacteria; phylum Deinococcota; class Deinococci; order Deinococcales; family Thermaceae; genus Meiothermus. Next base: position 1,382 of record PSMF01000242.1, on the reverse strand, counting down.
GAGCGGATGAGGGCGGTGCTCGAGCGCATGGGCCTAACCGAAGCTGCCCGCCGCCCAGTTGCCACCTTCTCACGGGGGATGCGCCAGCGACTGGGGTTGGCCGAGGTGCTTCTCAAAGAGCCCCGGGCGGTAATCCTCGACGAGCCCACCCTGGGCCTCGACCCCGAAGCCGCTCAGGAGTTCCTGACGATGATCCGGGGACTCAAGGCCGAGGGGATCACCGTGCTGCTCTCCTCCCACCTGTTGCAACAAGTACAGGCCGTCTGCGACCGGGTAGGGTTGTTTCACCAAGGCCGACTGGTGCTCGAGGGCACGGTAGGTGAGCTGGCCCAGCGGGTGCTGGGCGGGGCTTACCGGATCCGCCTTGAAGCAGACCCGGCTGAGGGGTTGACCCACCGACTGCGAGCGTTGCCTGGGGTAAGCCGGGTAGAGGCTGAGGGGAATGAACTGCGGGTTGAGGCGGCCCAGGATGTGCGGGCGCTGGTGGCCAGGACGGTGCTGGGAAGCGGAGCCGAGCTGCGCTCACTGAGCCTGGAGATGCCCAGCTTAGACGAGGTATACACCCGCTACTTCCAGGAGGTGCGTCATGCCGCCTGAGACAGCGAGACCGCATCGCGGTAGAGAGGGCTCTCCCTGGACAGGGCTGTGGGCGGTATTCTTCAAGGAGATGGCGGACCATCTCTCGAGTGTGCGGATGCGGCTTTTGGAAGGGCTGATCTTTCTTTCGGCGCTGGGAGCGGTATACGCCAGCACCCAGACCTTGCGCCAAAGCGTGGGGGAAGATCCCTTCCTGCTGCTCAAGGTTTTCACCGCCGCCCAAGACCCGCTCCCCTCCTTTGTAACCTTCCTGAGCTTCTTCCTGCCGCTGGCAGCGATCGCCCTGGCGTTCGACGCCATCAACGGTGAGTATGGCCGCAACACCCTCTCACGGGTGCTGGCCCAGCCCATCTATCGCGACGCCCTGCTAGGAGGGAAGTTTCTGGCTGGACTAGCTACCTTGGATCTGGTACTCCTGGCCTTGTTTCTACTGGTGGTGGGGCTGAGCCTACTGTTCTTAGGGGTACCTCCCGGAGGGGAGGAAGTTGGGCGAGCTTTGCTTTTCCTGCTCACTACCCTGGCCTACACCGGGGTCTGGCTGGGGCTGGCGTTGGTTTTTTCAGTACTCTTCCGCAGCCCCGCCACCTCGGCCTTGGCGGCGATCGCGGTGTGGTTGTTTTTCTCCTTGTTCTGGGGCATCTTGTCCCAGCTCCTAACCCAGGCGCTATTCCCGAGCAACCCGCTCGACCCAGAGAGCGCGCTACGCCAGGCCCAGGCCCTGCTGGCGTTCTCTCGGCTCTCGCCCAACACGGTCTACGCCGAGGCCCTGCAAGCCTTGCTCAACC
>PSMF01000042.1:17717-27100 GCA_040290005.1 Meiothermus sp. | reverse complement strand
CAGGGCACCCATGATACACCAGAAAGCTTCACTTTAGAAATGCAAAGATCACTAAATCCCGCCCCGAAGCCTTGGCTTTCTCGGGGTTCGAGGAGAGCGCCCCCGCTACGAACTCGGTTTGAGCGTCCAGCGCCGCCGCCTTGCGGTGCACTGCGCCGATGAAGGCATCACGCCCGCCGCCGACCATACCGTATCGCAGTTTGCGCATGAGACCTCCGGTTGGGTCGTATGTCTTAATGTCTTATGCCGTGTGCTAAAGGCTAAAAGTGGTTTGTGTCTGGGATGATAAAACTAAGGTTCCAAGAATCATTATCCTGGACGCGAGGCGATTTTGGACGTTTTTGTTTGGCGTATCCGTAAGACATACGATCTGTGGTATAGAACTTAATCCTTAGCAAATGCCGCATCAAAGGCGCGCCCGGCAGGCTTGAAGTCGAGCTGCTTGCAGAAAACGGCGCTCTCGGTTGCGCCATGTACGCGGTCCATCCGGCTGTCCTCCCACTCCACGCTCAAGGGCCCGTTGTAGCCGATGTCGTTGAGGGCCACGATGATCTCTTCGAAGTCAATATCGCCGCGCCCCACGCTCCTGAAGTCCCAGAAGCGCCGACTGTCGCCGAAGCTGGTGTGCCCGCCAAAAACGCCCGCCTCGCCGGTGCCGTGGCCCCACCACACGTCCTTCATGTGGACGTGGAAAATCCGGTTAGCGAAGGTGCGGAGGAATTTCACGTAGTCTACGCCCTGGTAGCCCAGGTGAGAAGGGTCGTAGTTGAAGCCGAAGCGCTGGTGGTGGCCCAGTGCCTCCAAAGCCCGTTGCGCCGAGGCGATGTCGAAGGCGATCTCGGTGGGGTGGACCTCGAGCCCGAAGTTTACCCCCGCCTCGTCGAAGACGTTTAGGATCGGCAGCCAGCGGGCAGCGAAGTCCTTGAAGCCCTTGTCCCAGTATGTCTGGTCGGTGGGGGGGAAGGCGTAGATTGAGTGCCAGATCGAGGAGCCGGTGAAGCCGTTGACGACCTTTACCTCGAGCTTGGCTGCGGCCCGGGCCGTGTCCATCATCTCTTGCGCTGCCCGCTGGCGCACGCCCTCGGGGTCGCCATCGCCCCAGACGTGGGCGGGGAGGATAGCCTTGTGCCGCTCGTCTATGCGGTCGCAAACCGCCTGTCCGACCAGGTGGTTGCTAATGGCATGGAGCTGCAGGCCGTGCTGCTTGAGCAGGCTGCGGCGATCTTTGATGTAGTGGTCGGATTTGAGGGCCTCCTGAACCTCGAAGTGGTCGCCCCAGCAGGCCAGCTCGAGGCCGTCGTAGCCCATCTCCTTCGCCATGGGAGCCAGGTCCGAAAGCGGCAAATCCGCCCACTGGCCGGTGAACAGGGTGACTGGTCGTGCCATGTATAAAACCCCCTCCCGAAAATGGATTCCGATGTTGTGTGCAGGGGCGGGTCTGAAACCCGCCCCTGCGATAACGGTCTAGAACGGGCTGTCCGGGAAGTAGTAGTCCTTGGCGTTTTCCTTTGTCACCAGCACTGAGGGGATGATGGTGGGGGTCTTCATCGGCTTGCCGGTGACCCGGGCCTCGGCGGTGAGCATCATCGCGTCCTGAATCATCCGGGGCGGGTAGGTCACGTCGGCGGTGATGAGCTTGTCGCCGTCCATGACCTTCTTGATCATTTCCTTCATCCCGGCCCCGCCCAGTACGAACTTGATGTCGGTGCGCTTGGCCTCGTCCATGGCCCTGAGCACCCCCACCGCGATGTCGTCGTCCTGCGCCCACACCGCATCAATCTGTTTGAAGCGGGTCAGGAAGTCTTGCATCACCTTGAAGCCGTCGTCGCGGTTCCAGTTGGCGTATTTCTGGTCCAGCACCTTGATATTGGGGTACTTCTTCATCACCTCCATGAAGGCGTCGTAGCGCTGATTGTCAATCACCGTGGGGATGCCGCGCAGCACCACGATGTTGCCCTTGCCGCCGAGTTGCTTGGCGACGTACTCAGCCGATACCCGCCCCAGACCGGGGTTATCCCCCGCCACGTAGGCGTCCTGGGCACCCGGGTCGGTGAGGCCCCGATCCACCACGGTCACGAAGACGCCCTTGGCCTTGGCTGCTGCCACCGGCTTGGTCAGCGGGGCTGACTCGTAGGGCAGAATCACCAGGGTGTTGATCTTATTGACTGTCACCAGGTCCTGGATCTGGTTGGCCTGCTCGGCGGCGTCCTTGGCGGTCTTGACGATCACCTGGATGCCGGGGTATTTCTTCTCGAGTTCCCCTTTGGTCTGGTTGGCCCAGTACACGATTCCTGCCGTCCAGCCATGATCAGCGGCGGGGATCGAGACCCCCATCACCACCTTGTTCTGCGCGAAGGCCGCCATCATGAGCAATGCCCCTATCATGACGAGCCCGCGTAGCAATCCTCTCATGCTCACTCCTTTATGTGGATCAATCTAAGAAGTCTCGAGCCGAGTGCCGACATGTTCACCTGTTGTCGTCCTCCTTATTCATCTACGGCCCCGTTGCAAGAAGGCCACGATGATAATCACGATGCCCTGCACCGCCGCGTTCAAGTACACGCTGATGATGCTGGTGAGGTTCAAGACGTTGCCAATGGTCGAGAGCAGGATGGCCCCGATCACCGTGCCGGTGATGCGCCCACTGCCGCCCCTAAGCGAGGTCCCGCCAATGATCACCGCAGCGATGGTCTCGAGCTCCCACAAGAGCCCCGTGCTGGGTGTAGCCGAGCCGAGGCGGGGCACGTAGAGGATGGTCGCTACCGCTACGCAGACTCCTAGGATCACATAGGTGAGAATTTTGATGTTGTCCACCTTGATCGCGGCGTAGCGGGCCACTTGCTCGTTGGAGCCGATGGCCTGGACGTAGCGCCCGAAGCGGGTGCGGTTCAAAACCAGCCCGCCCAGGAGGGCCACCGCCAGGAACACCCAGATCGGAACGGGGACACCCAGAAAGGCCCCGTAGTAGACCGGGCTGTAGTGGTCAGAGAGGCTCTGCTCCAGGGTGATTGCCCCGCCCTGTGATAGATACGTCAGGAAGGCCCGGAAGATACCCAGCGTCCCCAGCGTGACGATGAAGGGCTCGATCCGACCCTTGGTGATGGTCAGGCCGTGCAGCAGCCCGAACAAGGCCCCTAGCCCCACCGCCAGCAGCATCCCCACCAGCACGGTAAGGGTCCCCCCGCCCAGCCGGGGCTCGAGGGCATTCATCGCCAGGATCATCGTGCCCGCGATCAGGGCGGCCATCGAACCCACCGAGAGGTCAATCCCGCCGCTGATGATCACGAAAGTCATCCCCACCGCGATGATCCCGGTGAAGGCGGTGCGGGTGAGCACGTTGAAGAGGTTGTCGAGCGAGAGAAACGAGGGGTTGAGCAGCGTCGCCGCGATGCACAGCAGGATCAGGCCCATCAGCGGCCCCCACCCTAAGAGGTTGAGTCGGGCCCTGGGTTTCTCGGCGACGGGTTTCTCAGGCTGTAGCATGGCTTCCTTTGAGGCCGGTGGCGTAGGCGATGATCTCTGGTTCGCTCATCTCGCGCTGGCCGAGCACCCCGGTGACGTGCCCGCTGCGCATCACCACCAGGCGGTGGCAAAGGCCGATCAGCTCGACCAGCTCGGAGGAGATCACGATCACCGACCTCCCTTCCTGGGCGAGGGTTCGAATCAGAAAGTAGATCTCCCGCTTGGCCCCCACGTCCACGCCGCGGGTGGGCTCGTCGAGGACCACGATCTTGGGGTTGGGGTGCAGGATTTTCGCCAGGGCCAGCTTCTGCTGGTTGCCGCCGCTGAGCGCTGAAGCTTTGGATTCTGCAGCCCCGCCCCGAACGTTGAAGCGCTTCGCGGCCTCGGCGAAGGCCCTGGCTTCGGCGCTCGGGTCGAGCAAGGGCCGGGCGTACAGTTCGAGCGCCATCAAGGTCAGATTCGGACGAAGCTCCATATTGACGTGCAGCCCCTTGCCCTTGCGGTCTTCGCTCAGGTAGACGATCCCATGCTCGAGGGCCTGCGACGGGCTCTTCAGCTCGATCGGTCTGCCTTCCAGGACGAAGCGTCCACCGCTCCTGGGCCTCAAGCCCAGGATGCCCTCGAAGAGTTCGGTGCGGCCTGCTCCGACCAGCCCGGCGAAGCCCAAGATCTCGCCCCGGTGCAGCTCGAAGGAGACGTTCCGCGCCCACCCCGGCACGCTCACCTCCTCGGCCCGGAACACGGCCTTTGGGCTTTCGAGCGCGGTCTTGGGCGGGAACATGTCGGAGAGTTCGCGCCCAACCATCAGGTTGGCCATCTCCTGCTGGCTCAGCCCCTGGGTGGGCGCGGTGCGCACGTGCCGCCCGTCCCGCAACACCGTTACCGCGTCGGAGATGGCTTTCACCTCCTCGAGCTTGTGCGAGATGTACAGGATCGTTACGCCCTCAGCCTTGAGTCGGGCGATGAGCTTGAACAAAGTCTGGGTTTCGTCCGGGGTGAGGGTGGCCGTCGGCTCGTCCATGATGAGGAGCTTGACCCGCCGCGACAGGGCCTTGGCGATCTCCACGAGCTGCTTCTCGGCCACGATCAGGGTGCCCACTTTGCGGCGCGGGTCGAGGCGTAAACCGACCTGAAGCAGCGCCGCCGCGGCGCGCTCGTTCATGGCGGATTCGTCGAGCAGCAGGCCGCGGCGCAGTTCGCGGCCCAGGAAGATATTCTCGGCGATGCCCAGGTCTTCGGCCAGGTTGAACTCCTGGTGGATCAGCACGAGGCCCAAGTCCTCGGCCTCCCTCGAGTCGCGGAAATGCACCGCCTGGCCGTCAACGAGCACCCGCCCGGCGCTGGGCGCATAGTAGCCGCCTAGGATCTTCATCAGGGTGCTCTTGCCTGCCCCATTTTCGCCGATGAGCGCGTGGACTTCGCCCTTCTGGATGGCAAAGCTTACCTCGTGCAACACCCGTACCGGACCGAAATCTTTGCAGATGCCCTCAAACTGGACCGACAGCACGATAGCTTCCTCTCCTCAGGCCCTGGCTTAGCGATGTTCGTACAGCTTTATCTTGGCCCGAGTATAACCCCCAAATGTTCCTGTTGACTTGCGATTCTTGGCGGTGGTAGATTTTGCAATTCATGGACAACCACGCCACCTTCTGGGATGCCGGTAACAGTGTGCGGGCTGACTCCTGCGAGCCGCTCAAGGCTGCTGCCCGACGAGGTGAGGTGGGCCTGAGCGCCTGGGGCCACGGGCTCTACCCCGGACACTTGCTGCCGGAGGAGGTACTGCCCGAGGTGCGCTCGGCGGGAGTCTGGACCGCCCCCAAGCGCCAGAGTTGGGGCCTGGACTCGCATTGCAACGAGGGGATCGAGTTTTCCCTCATCAGCAAGGGCAAGCTCGGCTTTGAGGTGGGGGAGCGGTCTTGGCTGTTGCGCACCGGCCACCTGACCATCACCCGGCCCTGGCAGTATCACCGGGTCGGCAACCCCGAGGTGGACGCCGGAACCTTCCACTGGCTGATCCTCGACGTGGGGGTGCGGCGCCCTAACCAGGAATGGCACTGGCCGGAATGGTTGCTATGGTCCAAAACTGACCTTGAGCGCCTCACCGTGCTGCTGCGCCATAATGACCATCCGGTCTGGCGGGCCAACGCGGGGATCATGCGCACCTTTCGCCGCATCCAGGCGGTGCTGCGGCTGGAAGACCCCGAGCAGGTGGTGGCCCGGCTCAAGCTCCATGTCAACGAGCTGCTGATCGAGGTGCTCGAGCTGTTGGGGGGTAAGCATATCCCGCTGGACCAATCGCTCATCAGCTCACAGCACACCGTACGGGTGTTTTTACAGGGTTTACCGGAGCGGCTGGGGCAGGACTGGACCCTTGATTCGATGGCCGAAGCCTGCGGGCTGGGCCGCACCCAGTTCGCCCGCTACTGCCAGGAGATCACCGCCATGACCCCCATCGAGTACCTCACCCACCTCCGCCTCGAGACCGCTGCCAAGCTGCTCCACCGCTATCCCAACCGCCCCATCACCGAGATCGCCTTTGGCTGTGGCTTTGGCTCGAGCCAGTATTTTGCCAACCGGTTCCGCGCCCACAAGGGCTGCACCCCAAGGGAGTACCGCAGGCGGCAAACAGAGCACCCGGCACAGGTAGCCTAGCTGTTACCCACCTATTGCCCGTATCACGGCGTTCTATAAGGTTTTGACATTCCTATATCTACCGGGTAAACTAGGCCCTTGCGGGAGTGACTGGGACTCCCGAAATACGATAACTGTGGGCCGTTAGCTCAGCCCGGTAGAGCACTCGTCTCCAAAACGAGGTGTCGGAGGTTCGAATCCTTCACGGCCCGCCAGACAATCCGTTCGAAAGGTCAAACTCACTGGACTCCGCCAACGCCTCAAGCGGGGTGTCTGTGCATGGGAGTGAGGCTAAGGCTTGGGGGACTCAAGCGCCCTAGCCGTCAGGGGTTCGCTGGGGGCGGATTGGTCTCGAGGGTCCAAGCTGCCGCGCCCAGCCCAGGCGGTCCAGCCCGCCAGCGCCATGCAGCCCGCGGTGAGGGCATATACCCACTGGCCTACGTGCTCAAACACCAGCCCGCCCAGCGGGCTCGCTAGCAGCGGGGTGATGCCAAAGGTCAGGGCGTTGCGGACCGACTGTAGGGTGCTTACCCGCCCCGCGCTGGCGAGGGTGTCCACCACCCGAACCGTCGCCACAAAGACCAAGCCAAACCCCAACCCCACAAACACCGAGGCCAGAATCATGGCTTCGGGCCGGCGGACGAGGGCGAACAGTCCGTAGCCCAGAGTGAACAACCCACAGCCCAGAAGCAGCGCTCCGGAGTTTCCCAGACGGCGGGCCAAGGTATGCTCCAGCCGCATAGTGGGCAGCTCGGCCAGGGCCATCACCGCGAACAGCAGCCCGATTTGGAAGGCATCTCCGCCCAAGCGCTTCAGGCTTAGCCCCAGAAAGGGGTCGGTGAGGCCTAAACCCAAGCCTACCAGCAGCGAGACCAAGAGGATAATGAGTAGCCCCCGGTCTCGCCACAGGCTCTGGAGCCGGAAGCGCTCTCGAGCCGCTGTGGTATGGCCTTCCTCCAGCACCAGCACGCAGGGAGCGAACAAAAGCAGCAGCAGCCCCGCCAGCGGGAACATCGGTGCGTAGCCGATGCGGTCCCACAACCAGCCGCCTCCCACCGAGACCAGCGCGAAGCTGAGGCTGCCCCACAGCCGCATCCGCCCGTACTCCAGCCCGTGGTGGGCCGCCAACCGTGCGATCAACCCGTCCCCCAGGGGCAATACCAGGCTATAGGCAGTGGCCAGGGCGAAATAGGCCACCGACAGCGCCACCAGACCTTTGGCAAAGAACAGCGCCAGCAGTGCGATCCCCATCGCCACCAAGGCCCAGCCCAGCAGTGGAACCCGCCGGGCGTGACGGTCGGCCCAGGCGGCCACAAAAGGGGCGAACACCAGCATCATCAGCGGGGATAATGCGCTCATCAGCCCCACCAGGCTCGCGGGGAAGCCCGCCCCCACCAGATAGACGTTGAGGAAGCCGATATAGGCCCCCACGATCCCCCAAAACCCCAGGTAATACCATGAACCCCAGATATGCGGGCTGTAGCGGGTCAGCCAGCCAAGCCAGGGGAAAATGCGCAGGGTGTGGTGCCGGGTCAATCTATTCACCGAGCCTTCGGCCTCCAAGGATAAGGCACACTTCAGGGCAACTGCTCAGGGCGAGGAGCAAAGTGATGCTCCGAACCTCGAGGGGCTGCTAAACCCGCTCGATAACCGTAGCCTCGCCCTGGCCTACACCTACGCATAGCGTCGCCAGGCCATATTTGGCCCGTTGGCCCAGCCCGGCGCGGCGGTGCAGTTCGTGGATCAGGGTGGTCACGATGCGGGCGCCCGAAGAGCCCAGCGGGTGCCCGAGGGCAATCGCGCCGCCGTTGACGTTGGTGATCGCTTCGGGGATGTCCAACTCGCGCAGCACGGCCAGCGACTGAGCGGCAAACGCCTCGTTGAGCTCGACCAGATCGATTCCCTCGAGGCCCACCCCAGCCCGCTTCAACGCCTTGGGAACGGCCTCGACCGGTCCTAAACCCATCACTCTGGGGTTGACCCCTGCCGCCCCCGAGGCCACCCAGCGGGCCAGCGGCTTTAGACCCAGCTCCTCCGCTTTCCGCTGGGACATCAGCACCAGCGCCGCTGCTCCGTCGTTGAGGCCGGAGGAGTTGCCCGCCGTGACCGTGCCGCCCTTGCGGAAGGCCGGTTTGAGGGCCGAAAGCTGGCTCATGTCGGTGGAAAGTTCGTACCCCTGGTCCGTCTTTTTGTAGCGGGGGAACTCGTCGGTGTCGAAGATTATCGGGTCGCCCCGGCGCTGGGGGATGGGGACCGGGACGATCTCGCGCTGGAACCGCCCTTCCTGGATCGCCGCTACCGCCCTGGCCTGGCTTTGCAGGGCGAAGCGGTCCTGGTCTTCGCGGGTGATTTCCCCGCCTTTGATCTCCCCCTTCCGGCTCATTTCTACGATATTTTCGGCGGTCTCGCCCATCGCCTCTAAAGGGAACATCGCCTCGAACCGGGGATTGGGGTAGCGCCAGCCCAGCGTGGTGTCCCAGCCGGTGATGTTCCCCGAGGGCCCGAAGGCCACCGGGTTTTTAGGCAGCGAGTAGGGGGCGCGGGTCATGCTCTCCACCCCGCCCGCCACGTAGACCTCACCCTCGCCCGCGCGGATGGCCCTGGCTGCTAGGTTGATGGCCGAAAGCCCGCTGGCACACAGCCGATTGACCGTGACCCCCGCGACGCGCTGGGGCAACCCCGCCAGCAGCAGCCCCATCCGGGCCACGTTGCGGTTGTCCTCCCCGGCCTGGTTGGCACAGCCCATATACACTTCTTCGATCAGGTTGGGGTCTACCCCGGCTCGGCGCACCGCCTCGGCGATGACCAGACCGGCCAAATCGTCGGGGCGGACCTCGCTAAGCGCTCCGCGAATCGCACCGATGGGGGTGCGTACCGCGCTGACAATCATCACTTCGTCCATAGCCGAATCCTCATACTCCCGCCAATAGCCTACCCTTCGCCGGAAAAAACGATTGAGAGATTGGGAAGGCGGGTTGAGGCCTTGAGTATAATTGGCCTATTTGGGTCTAGAACGCTACAATTACACCACCAGAATCTGTGTTCTGGACGCAAGTTGTTGGCGGAGTTGGCTGGAAGCAGGCCGTTTACGGAACTATCTTTACGGCGGTTCACCTTATGAAGGAGAAAGGGTCGAGTATGCAGGCGAGCGAATTGCGACACCTCCTCGAGCAAGTTTTGCCCCACCGGGCTTTCGCGGTGCGTTTTTGGGACGACTCGGTGCTTCCCCCCACCGCGCAGCCCAAGGCCACGCTGGTGCTACGTTCGTGGCTCCCCGAGCGGCTGGCCCC
>PSMF01000042.1:0-17538 GCA_040290005.1 Meiothermus sp. | reverse complement strand
TTGCAGCCCACAGCCGCACCCGCGACCGCCAGGCGGTGCAGCATCATTACGACCTCTCCAACGACTTCTACCGCTTGTGGCTGGACGAGCGGATGGTCTATTCCTGTGCCTATTTCCCCACCATGGGGGAAACTTTGGACCAGGCCCAGGCGGCCAAACTCGAGCACATCTGCCGCAAGCTGCGGCTAAAGCCGGGCGAACGCCTGCTGGACATCGGCTGCGGCTGGGGCGGGTTGGTCATTTACGCAGCGCAAAATTACGCGGTTGAGGCCGTGGGCATCACCTTATCCGAGCAGCAACTTGCCGAAGCTAGAAAACGGGTGCAGCAGGCGGGGCTCGAGGGCCGCGTACAGATCGAACTCCTGGACTACCGCGAGGTAAAAGGCCAGTTTGACAAGGTGGTGAGCGTGGGCATGGCGGAGCATGTGGGGCGGACCAACCTGCCCCGCTATTTCCGGGCCGCCCATGAAGCGCTCAAAGCGGGTGGGCTCTTCCTCCACCACGCCATCGCGCAGGGGCCGGTTCCGCCCAAAACCCCGACCTGGGCCACCAGTGGCGAGTTCATGCGGCAGTACATCTTCCCCGACGGGGAGATTTTGCCCTTGTGGACTAACCTCGAGGAGGCTGAAAAAGTCGGTTTCGAGGTGCGTGACGTGGAGGACTTGCGCGAGCACTACGCCCGCACTTTGATGCTGTGGCGGGAGCGGCTCGAGGCCCGCTTTCCTGAGGCCGAGCGGCTGGTGGGTGCGGAGCGTGCCCGTCTGTACCGGCTTTATCTAGCGGGCTCGGCGCACCAATTTATCTTCGGCCATCTGGCGATTCACCAAACGCTTTTGGCAAAGCCGGGCGAGGGCGGTAAGGTCGAGTTGCCCCCCAGCCGGGCCGATATTTACCGGGCTTAGGATTTATTCGCCCGAACGGATGTCGTTTAGACGGCGGGGCTCGAGGCGAATCTCGGAAAACTCCACCGTGCAGCCATCCCCGACAGGAGCTTGCACCAGAAAACCGGTCTTGAACGGGCCGGGCTCTAATCGAAAAACCCGCACCATGTGCCAGAACTTGGTGTCCAGCGAGTAGTGAAAGGCGAAAGCATTTCCGATATGCGATAGACGTAGATAAATCTGGTTGCCTTCAATCGGCAGCGAATTGCAGTCGTCGGAAGTGCCCTTGGTGACGACGGAAACCACCATCGGCTGGCCCTGCGGCGACATCTCGAAGCAGAGTTTGGCCCAACTGGTCTCGTGCTGATACACGGCTAGAATGCCCGCATCGTAAGTTCCCTGAAAACCCACTTTTACCCTGCTGCTGAGAATAAAATCACCCTCTATATCGAAAAGCAGCTTGGGAGCATTGAGTATCGGAGCCCTGCCGAGCGGGTCCACGAAGAGGTCGGTTTGTGGGCCCGGAACGGCGCGGAGAACGCCATTCTCGTAGCTGGATTCAACCGGTTCAGGGTTCCACTCGAGCGGATAAGGAATTTCGTTCAGACGCACCATGCACGACCCCGCCTTTCGCTATCAGCCTTACGCCAGTTTGCGCCTCGAGAAAACCCCACTCGCCAGCAGGATAATCGCCCCAATGACTACTTTTTGCCAGGTGCTCGGCACACCCATCAAAATCAGGCTGTTGTTGATCATCACCACCAGAACCACGCCCAAGAGCGTCCCCAGCACCGTCCCAGTCCCACCCGTGACCCTGGCCCCGCCCAACACCACCGCCGCGATCACGTCCAGCTCGGTCCCCACCAGGTCGAAGGGGTTGGCGAGTTGGTTCAGCGAGGCGTGGACGATGCCGCCCAGCCCGGCCAGAAGCCCAGCGTAGCCGAAGACGAACAGGTACACGGTGCGCACACTAATGCCCAGCCGCTCGGCAATCGGCACGCTGCCGCCCACCGCGAAGATGGCCCGGCCTAAGAGCGTTCGGTTGAGAATCCACCACGTCACCAGGGCCATCAGCACCAGCACCAGAAAGGCTACCGGGAGAGAGGCCCTGGCCCCTTCGGCGGTGGTGAACTGGAGCAGGTTCCAGCGGCCAAAGCGGTCCATGCTCGAGGGGATGTTCATGATGTGTTTGGTGCCGATAAAGGCCAGCAGGAAGCCGCGAATCATGTACTGCGTCCCGATGGTGACGATGAGCGAGGGCGCTCGGAAGCGGTAAACGATCAGGCCGTTGAGCAGGCCCAGCAGCAGCCCAAAGGCAACCGAAATCAGGAGTGGCACGGCAAAGGGTGAACTCGGCGCGGCCCCCAGCACGATAATCGTCGTGGTGTAAAGGCAGAACGCGGCAATCGCAGTGAAGGAGACATCAATCCCGCCTGCCGCGAGGACGAGCAACACCCCGAGCGCGAAAATCCCCGTCACCGCCCCGGCCCGCAGGATGTCGAAGAGGCTTTGCGGTTTGAAGAACACCGGGTTGGTGAGGCCGATCACCAGCGTCAAAATTACGATGAGCGCGAGTGTTAGGAACTCCGGGCGGCGGACGAAGGCCTGCCAGAAGGGGGTTTGGGGACGGGTTTGCGGCGGGGAGGTCAGCGCCATACGAGACCCCGCATAGGGCAGAGGGCGGAGGGGAGAGAGCTAGTAATCGCTGACTGTGCGGTTAAGCCCCTACATTCCAGCTCTTCTCGACCCCCGACACCCGACACCCGACCCCCACTCATGCCGTCACCGCCGCTTCAGACAGTAACTCCTTGGTCAGTTCTTCCTCACTCAAGCCCGGCACGGCGAACTCCTTTGTCACCCGGCCCCGGCGCATCACCAGGATACGGTCGCAGTTTTGCAGCAGTTCGGGCAGGTCGTCGCCCACGATAATCACGCCCAAACCTTGCTCTGACAGGTTTTGCACGATGCGGTAGAGCGCGTCCTTCGAGCCCACGTCTACGCCCATCGTCGGGCCGTGCAACAGGAGAACTTTTGGGCCGGTGGCGAGCCAGCGGGCGACCATCACCCTTTGCTGGTTGCCACCGGAGAGCGACTGGGCCGGGAGCATCACGTCGGGCGTGGCGATTTGCAGGTCCTTGACCATGCTCTGAGCTTTAGCGGTGCTGGCGGCGAAATCAATCTGATTCCCTTTGAGCAGCCGGTCCAGAATCGAAACCACGATGTTCTCGCGGATGGGTTTTTGCAGGAACAGCCCCTCGGTAAGCCGGTCCTCAGGCACGTAACCGAGCCTCAGGCGGAGGGCATCTCGAGGCGTTCTAATATTGACGTTTTGACCTTCCAGCCTGATCTCACCGCTATCCGCAGGCCGCACGCCAGATAAAGCTAAAGCAAGCTCGTTCCGGCCCGAGTCCAGCAGGCCGGTGATGCCCAGCACCTCGCCTTTGTTGAGGGTGAAGGTGACTCCCTCGAAACTACCCTTCCTGCCGAGATTATTGGCCTCGAGCAGCCTCTCTTTCCCCGGCCCACTGTTCCGATACGTCACCTTGTCCAGCTCTTTCCCCGTCATCAAGAACGCGATTTGCGCCTTGGTGTAATCCTTTAGTGCCCCTTCAGCCACCTTTTGCCCGTCGCGGATCACGATCACGTTCCCACCGATGCGGAACACCTCGTCGAGCTTGTGGCTCACGAACAAGACACTCACGCCGTCTTTACGCAAGCCGGAGACAATGCCGATCAGGTTTTCCACCTCTTTTTGGGTCAGCGCCGCCGTCGGCTCGTCCATGATGACCAGCGTAGCTTTGGTGGCAATGCCCCGCGCGATGGCGACGAGCTGGCGCACCGCGATGGGCAAGTCGGCGACCTTGGCCTCGAGAAAGCCTGTGTCATCGCTCAAACCCACGCGCTTTAGCGCAGCCCCAGCGACTCGGTTCAGCGAGCCCCAATCCAGCCGCCGCGCTAGTCGCCCGTCGTTCTCCACAAGTTGGGCATTCAGGGCCACGTTCTCGGCCACGCTCAGGTTGGGGAAGAGCGAGAGGTCTTGATAGACCGTCTCGATGCCCACCTCGAGCGACTGCAAAGCCCCCAGCTTGCTGTAGGGTTGCCCCCGGACGTAAATCGTCCCGCCGTCGGGCGGCTGGGCCCCGGAGATGATTTTGATAAGGGTAGATTTTCCCGAGCCGTTTTCGCCGAGCAGGTGGTAAATCTCACCTGCTCGAATGGTCAGGTTCACCCCGCGCAAGGCGCGGACCCCACCAAAGGTCTTGGTGATGTTCTCCAGGCGCAGAAATTCTGTGCTGGGCTCGAGGGGTTGGTTTGCGGTTTTGATAGGCATAACTTGTTCTAAAAGCGTCTCTCGTGGTTTGTCTTTCGTAGGGGCGTAAAGCCTTGCGCCCCTCGCGCGTCACAACCCAAATCAAGCTACGGGGTGTAGGGGCGGGTCTCAGACCCGCCCCTACGTCAAGACCTAGAAGTTGTAGTCCTTCAGGTTGCTCTTATCCACGTCCACGAAGGCATTTCCCCGGATGATGAAACCCTGTCCAGCGCCCTTGGTCACGCTGACCTTCTCGTAGCCCTTCACGCCTAAGTCCATACCGTCGGTGATTTTCTTGCCCTCTAAGACCATCTGGGCCACCTTGTTCATCACGATGCCGGCGTCTTTGGGGTCCCAGAAGCCGATGCCGTCCACCGCGC
The DNA here is from genome assembly GCA_040290005.1 of Meiothermus sp. GTDB lineage: Bacteria > Deinococcota > Deinococci > Deinococcales > Thermaceae > Meiothermus. The sequence goes on along the minus strand of PSMF01000042.1, from coordinate 12,967 downwards.
CAGTCTCGATGTACTTGCCCGCGATGCTCGGCAGGCTGGTCCCGAAGACGCAGACCTTATCGTTTAGGCCCGCTTCCTCGATGGCTCGTCCAATGCCCGCCACGTCGGTGGAGGCGCTGCCCTGAAAGCCCTTGATGTCGGGGTACTTCTTGAGGATTTCCTTGGCCTTCTGATACGCCTTCTCGGCGTCGTCGGCGGTCTCCTGCTTGGCATCTACAAGCTGCATCCCGCTGTGCTTTTTAGCGTTGGCGATGCCGCCGTCGGCCCACTGGTTGTGGGTTTTAGAGCCCAGCGAACCCACGAACACCGTCCACTTGCCGCTGCCCCCCATGCACTTTGCCAGCCGCTCGTTGAGCCGCGCTCCAAAAGCCACGTTGTCAAAGGCTTCGATGTCGTAGAGCGTGTTCACTTGGTTGTCGGCCTCGTGGGTGATGACCTTGATGCCCCGGTCGAGGGCTTGTTTGAGGACGGGCTCGAGGGTCGCCGGGTCGAAGGGCACCACCGCGATAGCATCAGGCTTTTTCGCCACCAGGTCTTGGATCAGCTTGAGCTGCTGGGCAGCATCGGCCTGGGCCGGGCCGGTCTGGGTGGCGTTGTTGCCGGTGTCCTTGGCGTACTGCTTCACCCCCTCTTCCATGCGGTTGAACCAGTTGATCCCGGTGATCTTCACCACCGTCACGATGGTGTACTTCTTCTGCGCCAGCACGATGCCGGTGACACCCACCGCCAGCGCCGCTAAGCCTGCTGCAATCCAGATTGCTTTACGCTTCATGCTTGCCTCCATTTGAATCGCTCGGGGGTTGGCCCCTGAGGGGATTCCAAGATTTCCGTTTACCGTTTACGGTTGACGGTAAACGTTTCACGACGTATCCCTCCGCCTCGGCGCGAAGCCCAACCGCGTCCAGGCACTCGTGAAGATGATGCTCAAAATCAGCAGCAGGCCCCACATGAAGTCCTTGAGAAAGTTGGAGAGGCCCGCTAGGTTGAGCGCTGAAGAAAGCATTTGCAGCGCGATTCCTGAGAGCACCAGCCCGGTCACCTTGCCGTAGCCGCCGTCGGGGTTGATGCCGCCCATCACCGCGATCAGGATGGCGATCAGCAGGTACGAGGTGCCGTAATCCCACTTCGCACTGCTGGCTCCGCTGGCGATGAGGATGCCCGCAACTGAAGAAAGTACACCGCAGAGGGTGTAGGTGAAGATCAGGATGGTGGGCGTGTTGATGCCGGTGAAGTAGGCGGCCTTGGCGTTCGTCCCGGTGAGGTAGAGTCGGAAGCCGAAGCGGGTGCGGGCGAGCACCCAGGCGACGAGTGCGACGATGATCGTGAAGATGATGAAGGGTACAGGGATGCCCAGCAGCGAGCCGTTGCCGATTTCCACGAAAGGCTCGACGTAGCCGAGCGAAACCGCCGGGCCGCCGGAGAGCGCCACGCCCAGCCCCACGAAGACGAGCTGCGTCCCCAACGTCGCCAGAATGGGGGCGAAGCCCGCTCGAGCGATCAGCAACCCATTAATCAGCCCGCAGATCGTCCCCACCAGCAGGGCAACGACTACGAAAACCACCGTGAACTCCACGCCGTTGTTTGGGGCCACAGATTTGGCAACGAGCCCAGCCGCAATCGCCGATAAGTTAGCGACCCCCACCACCGACAGGTCAATCCCGCCGCCGCCGGAAATCATGGCGAACATCACCGCCATCGCCAAAAGCGCGATTTCTGGGAGCTGCTTCGCCATAGATTGAAAGTTGTAGGGGTCGAGAAACTGGCCCCCAGACACCAGCGCCGCCACGATCAAGATGGCGAGGTTAGCGAAGAGCAAGAAACGGATATGGTTGTCAGCCAGCCAGCTACGCACAAATCACCCTTTTTGACCTTCGAGCTGTGTCAACCGCGAGGAAGACGCGAATCTTCACCCAGGACTTCTTTAAATCGTTTAACCCAGATACTATAGGGGCGTCGAACAAATGGCAAGTGGCCCGGAGCACAGGTTCCGCGTCCGGGCACTCGAGGTTCACAGCGGAGGCGCGATGAAGAAGATTCTGAACAACCCCGACAATTTCGTCAACGAGATGCTCGAGGGCCTCTACGCGGCCCACCCTGACCTGGTAAGGCGCGTCGGGGACGACCCGCGCACCCTAGTCCGAGCTGACGCGCCGGTACAAGGGAAAGTCGCGTTGGCAACGGGCGGCGGGAGCGGCCACTTACCGGTGTTCTTGGGTTACGTGGGCAAGGGAATGTTAGATGGCTGCGCCATCGGTGACGTGTTCCAAAGCCCGAGTGCGGATCAGATGCTCGAGGTCACTAAAGCTGTTCACGGCGGTAAGGGCGTGCTCTACGTCTACGGTAACTACGGCGGCGATATCCTGAACTTCGACATGGCGACCGAGATGGCCGCTATGGAAGACATCGAAGTGCGCACCGTGCTCGTCAAAGACGATGTAGCCAGCGCATCTGCCGACCGCGCGGATAGCAGACGCGGCGTGGCCGGTATGGTCTTCGCCTTCAAGATTGGTGGCGCTAAAGCTGACCAGGGCGGCTCTTTAGACGAGGTAGAAGCTGTGGTGAAGAAGGCTCTCGCCAACACCCGCACGATGGGGGTAGCGCTGGGGCCATGCATCTTGCCTGCGGTGGGAAAGCCGGGGTTCACCATCGGCGAGGGGGAGATGGAACTGGGGATGGGCATCCACGGCGAGCCCGGCGTACGCCGGGGGCCGCTCGAGACCGCCGACCAAATCGCCGATCAGATTGTCGAGACCATCCAAGCCGATATGCCGCTTTCGTCGGGCGATAAGGTTGCAGTGATGGTCAACGGCCTGGGTGCTACGCCGCTCGAGGAGCTGTATATCCTGTACCGACGAGTACATCAAATCCTCGAAGCCCAAAAAGTGACGACACACCGGGCTTTCGTAGGTGAATATGCGACCAGCCTCGAGATGCCTGGAGCCAGCATCACCCTGATGAAGCTTGACGATGAACTCCAACAACTCCTTGACCACCCGGCCCACACGCCGTTTTTCAGGATGTAAGGTCGGAGATGCAATCAATAGAACAGTGTCATGTTGAGCCCGTTCGACAAGCTCAGGGTAAACTCAGCGAAACATCCCGCACGCGCTTCAGGAATCGAGTGCTCGGGCAAAAAAGACGTGTGTTCTACCCAAGCAACGATGTTGTGACGCGCGTGGGGGATTCTTTGACCGCACGGAGCCTGCCCTGAACTTGTCGGGTTCCGCTCAGAATGACACCGAATGGATTTTGTGGCGTTTAGGCCGGTTTTACGGGAGGTGTATGATTTCGGGAAATGACATTGTGGCGGCGCTCGAGCGAGCTGCCAATCGTCTGGTTCAGATGCGCGATCAACTCAATGCCTTAGATGCGGCGATGGGCGATGGGGATTCGGGGCTCACCGCCGAGAAGGGTGCGAATGGGCTGAAGGAATATCTCGCCGCCAACCCGCCGACTGCCGACTTGGGTAAATGGCTGGCGCAGGCCGGGATGGCTTACAACAAGGCCGCGCCGAGCACGATGGGCGCACTCGTCGCCACCGCGTTTATGCGGGCGGGGAAAGAGGTGATGGGCAAAGCTGAACTCAGGGACTCCGACCTCGCCCGGATGCTGATGGCGGCGAGTTTGGGCATCCAAGAGCGAGGAAAAGCCAAGCCGGGTGACAAAACCATTGTGGACGCGCTGCACCCTGCCGCCGAAGCGTTCCAGAAGGCAATTAGTCAAGGCCAGAGCCTCGAGCAAGCCGGTCAAAGCGCATTAGAGGCCGCTCGCAAAGGCCGCGATGCGGCCATCCCTTTGCGCTCGACGATGGGCCGGGCCAACTGGGTCGGTGAGCGCACCCAGGGACAGCCCGACCCCGGCACGGTGCTGTTTGTGGGGGCGTTAGAAGCTGTCCTGGGCGCGGAGGCCAGCGAACCGGGCTCGACCTTGTAGGGGCTTACTCTCAGACCCGCCCCTACGCCCCGTCAATCAATAATCATGCCCACTATCCCCGAAGCGTTTGCCAAAAACATCCCTGTCATCTTTGATGGTGGGGCAGATTGGATAAAGCGGCTGCTGGGGCTACTCGAGACCTACGCTGAGCGCTGGGACCTGGGTCTGGGAGAGCCATTTGGCCTGTCGTTTAACTACGTGGTGGAGGCATGGCTCGAGGACGGCTCAGAAGCGGTGCTCAAGCTCGGGATTCCGTGCCCGGATTTTCGCTATGAGCTCTGGGCATTGGGGTCTTACGCCGGACGGGGTGCGGTGCGGCTGCTCGAGTCCGACTTAGAGGGCGGCGCGATGCTCCTCGAGCGAGTTCGGCCCGGCAACAGGCTGACGCGGCTCGAGCCCGGTGACGAAGCTTCGCACCTCGCCGCCGAAATCATGCGGAAGCTGCATCAGACTCCCGTCCAGCACGACTTTCCCCACGTCAGTGACTGGGGCAGGGAACTGCTCGAGGCCCACCAGCGGAAAGACCCGCGCCTGTCAAAAATCCCGAGTGCGCTGCTCGACGAAGCCTTAGCGGCTTACCCCGATTTGCTGGCCTCGAGCCCCGCTCCGGTGCTGCTGCACGGCGATTTGCACCACTTCAATATCCTCAGGGGGCAGAACGGTTGGGTGGCGATTGACCCCAAGGGCGGGCTCGGCGACCCCGCCTACGAGCCCGCGCAGTTCCTGCACAACCCCTCGTTCGCGGACAAATCAGCCGGGATAGAGTGTTGGCCCGACTTAGTGTTGCGAACGGCGCGGCGGCTCGAGATTTTCTCCGAAGCCTTAAGCATCCCGAAAGAGCGCATCCGTGCATGGGGCATCTTTCAGGCCGCGCTATCATCCTGGTGGGCGTTGGAGAATAATTATTTCGACCCAAGCTGGCTCAAAGCGGGTTTGGCGATTCAAAGCTGTTAGCGGTCAACGGTGAACGGTAAACGTCCTCAGAGGTGACTATGGAATACCGCAGACTCGGCAACTCCGGCCTTATCGTCAGCGCGCTCTCCCTCGGCACGATGCAGTTCGGCAAGGGCATGAACATGGGCTCGCTCGACCAGAAGGCCACCAGCAACATGGTCAAGTTCGCCCTCGAGCGGGGTGTGAACTTTATTGACACCGCCGATGTGTACTCTCGCGGCGAATCCGAAACCCTCCTCGGCAACGCGCTGAAGGGCATCCGCGAGGAAATCGTCCTGGCGACCAAAGTCCGTCTGCCGATGAGCGACACCAACTTCAACCGGTCGGGTTCGACGCGGGTCAACATCCTGCGCGGGGTTGAGTCAAGCCTGAAGCGTCTTCAAACCGATTATCTCGACCTTTACCAAATTCACGGCTGGGACAGCAATACGCCATTGGAAGAAACGCTGACGACGCTCGACGATTTGGTGCGGCGGGGAATGGTGCGCTACATCGGCTTTTCCAACTACATGGCTTGGCAGGCCGCGACGGCGCTAGGGATTCAAAAATCAAGGGGTCTCGAGCCCTTCGTCACCGCGCAGATGTACTACTCTCTGGTGGGGCGGGAACTCGAGCACGATTTCATCCCCTTCGCGCAGTACCACAACGTCGGCATCCTGGTCTGGAGCGCCCTGGCGGGCGGATTCCTGAGCGGCAAATATGCTGAGCCTGGCAAAGCCGCAAAGGGAACCCGCTTCGCCGAGGCCGGGCAGTTCGTACCGTTTGATTGGAAGAAGGGCCAACCGGTGCTGCGAGCGCTGCGCAAGGTCGCCGAGCGGCACGGGGTTTCGATGGCGCGGGTGGCCTACGCCTGGACGGTGCGGCAGCCGATGGTTTCCAGCGTTATCGTCGCGGCCCGCAAGACCGAGCATTTGGAGGACAACCTCGAGGCCGTCAACCTCAAGCTCTCCGACTCGGATTTGCGCCTGCTGGACCGCGCCAGCGACCCCGGCACTCCCTACCCTAAGTGGATGGTGCTGCAACTCGACCAGGCCGAAGACCCGCGCCCGAAGGTGCTCGAGCCGGAGCGGTTCGCGGACGGCGGGCCGTGGGAGGATTTGCGGTTCAAGAAGCGATGAGCAATGGGTGGTGAGCAATGATCTACCGAATTCTCGACCAGAGCAGCCTTATTGAGTACGTGCGAAACCATCCGCGCTCGAGAGAGTTTTTGGATGTTGAGGGGGAGCTCGAGTGCGCCGAGATTGGCGACGGCAATCTCAACATAGTTTTTCGCGTCTGCGAGCGGGATAACCCGACACGAAGTATTCTGCTCAAGCAGGGCATTCCGTATTTGCGTGTGGCAGGAGAATCCTGGCCGCTCAGCCCGCAGCGAGCGGCGATTGAGGCGCGGGCGCTCGAGTTGCATCACCGCTACGCGCCCGGCCTCGTTCCCGTACCGTACTGGTTCGACGAAGAGTTGAGCGTCAACGCGATGGAGGATTTGCGTCGGCATCAGGTTTTGCGCAAGCCGATGGTGAAGCGGGTTAAGTACGAAGGCTTGGGCCGCACGGTGGGCGAGTTCCTCGCGGCGACGCTCTTCGGCACTTCTGATTTTGGCATGGAGGCCAAGGCTAAGAAGGCGTTGGCAGCGCGGTTTGTCAACGCTGAGTTGTGCGAGATCACCGAAGACCTGATTCTGACGGAGCCGTTCGAGCCGAGATTGCTGGGCGGGAAGGGGAACCGCAACCGCTTCAATCCGCTCATCGCTGAGGAACTCAGTGCGCTCCAGTCCGACCCCGACATCAAACCCAAGGTTGCCCGGCTCAAATATCGTTTTATGGCCTGCGCCCAAGCCCTGCTGCACGGGGATTTGCACACCGGCTCGATCATGGCTTCCGAGCCTGATGGGCAAGGAAACTCCGACATCCGTGTGATTGACCCCGAGTTCGCCTTCTACGGGCCGATGGGGTTTGATGTTGGGTTGTTCGTCGCCAACCTGTTTTTGAACGCAGCATCGCAGGAGAAACACGCATCCGACGCAGCTTCGCGGGCCGATTACCGGCAATATCTTTACATTCAGGCTAACGAGTGCTGGACGGCGTTTGAGACCGGCTTCCGCGAACGCCTGAGAGGAACCCATGACATTTCTTGGGCGAGTCCCACGTTTCAGGACGGGTTCATCATGGAGGTTTTGCGCGACACCACCGGATATATGGGCTGCGAGATGATTCGGCGCACCGTAGGGTTCGCCCACGTCCTCGACCTCGAGTCCATCCAGGACGAAGCAAACCGAGCCGAAGCAGAGCGTTTAGCGTTGCGGTTGGGAAGCGAGTTGATTCGTCAGCATGGGCGAATCTCGAGCTTTGCTGAGCTGATGGCGCTCGTTGAACGCATTATTCCGGCCTGACGTGTAGGGGTGAACGGGTGTGTTCGCCCCGTGCGCTGGCGACCTCGAGACCGCAAGGGCAGACACGTAAGTCTGTTCCTACAAAACCTTTTGGACCGTTTCTTCGCGCACCAGACGGCCATCCTTGAGGTGCAGGACGCGCTCGGCTTTTCTCGCCAGCTCTAAGTCGTGCGAGACCAGAATCACCGTGCGGCCCTCCTGAGCCTGCGCCATCAGCAATTCGACCACTTTGGCTCCTGAAGCCGAGTCCAGGTTGCCGGTCGGTTCGTCGGCGAAGAGAATCGGCGGGTTGAGCGACAACGCCCGCGCGATGGCAACGCGCTGCTGCTCGCCGCCGGAGAGCTTGTAGGGCAGGTGATGGATGCGTTTGCCCAAGCCCATCGCCCCCAGCAGTTCCCCAGCGCGTCCCTGCCGCTCTTTCAGACTCTTACCAGAAAGCATCATCGGGAAGGCCACGTTCTCCAGCGCGGTGAGCGTGGGAATCAGGTTCCATTGCTGGAACACGAAGCCCATGTACTTTAGCCGCAGATCCGAACGCGCATCCTCAGTCTGCTTGGAAAGCACGGTGTCATCGAGGCGTACCTCGCCCTCGGTGGGGACATCGAACCCCGCCAGCAGATTCAAAAGTGTGGTTTTCCCCGACCCCGACGGCCCAACAATCGCGGTGAGCCCGCTCTCGAAGCGATAGGTGAAATGGTCTACCGCGACGATATCGGTGTCACCCTGGTGAAATCGCTTGTGTAGACCGATGGCCTCGAGCATAAAAACCCCTACAGTATATGCGCTTTGCGCATGTTAACTGTTGACCGTTTACGGTTGACCGCAAAAGCTTTTGATCTTCGCGGTAAACGGTTGACGGTCAACGGTTAACGTCCCTACACTCGCCCCAGCGCCTCCACCACCCGCAAGCGGCTGGCGGTGCGGGCGGGGAAGAACCCCGCCAGCAGGCCCAGGATTACCGCGACCAGCAAGGCAAACATGGCGAGGCGGAAGGTCACGCTGGAAAGCGCCAAACCCACCTCGCGCACGGTGTACCAGTTGACCAATCCAGAGGCCAGTTGCCCTACCGCCAACCCCAGCAACCCGCCCGCGATGCCGAGCAAGAGCGACTCCAAGAGCACCAGCCCGAAGATAAAATGCCGTTTAGCACCTAGCGCACGCATCAACCCGAACTCGCGGATGCGCTCGTAGACCGACATCATCACCGTGTTAGCGACGAGCAAGCCGCCCACGATCAGCGCGACCAGGCTGATGCCAAAGCGCACGAGGTCGGAGATGCGCACCGCCCGCTCGGCGAACTTGAGCACATCGCCGCTGGTTTGGGCTTGGATGCTGGGGAAGCGTTTCTTCACGGCTGCGGCCACTTCCTCGGCCTTGCGGCCTTCCTGGATGCCGAGCAGGATGTAGCTGAAGTTCTGGGTGCCCAACACTTTGCGGACGGGCTCGAGCGGCACGAAGATGAAGCTGTCGGAGATTCCGCCAGTGTCCTTGAGGATGCCCTCGACCTTGAGCGTCACGCTGGGAGAGAGGCGTAAGGTTTTGCCCAAGGTGAGTGAGTTGCGGGCGGCGATCTTGCTCCCCACGATGGCTCCGTTAGCGCTGGGGACAGCGTTTCCCTCGCGCAGTTCGGCGTTGACATAGAGGGTTTTGGGCCCGATGCCCGCCGGGAGCCCCTGGAACACGAAGCTCGACTGCGGGTCGAAACCGCCGCGGGTCAGCACAATCGTAGGAATCACATTGGTAAGCCCCAAATCTGGAGCTGCCTGCCGTAGCTTGGTCAGCACATCCGGGCTTAGCTCGGGGTAGCCGGGGCTGATGGCATCCACGCCCTCGGGGAGCACCAGAATCGCTGGGCCGACTTTAGAAAGCTCGGCTCCCAGGGCTTTGCGCAGCCCTTCGCCGAAGGAGAGAAAAAGCACCATCGAGGCCGTCGAGACCACGATTCCTAGCAAGGTGAGGATGCTACGGACGGGCCGGGCGCGTAAGTTTCGGTAGACTAGGGCTAGAACTTCCATCCCCACAAGGATAAAGGGAATCGCTGAAAAAACTAGGGCAGGTGCGGTTTGTAGGGACGACAGTGAAGCCGCCCTGCGGCCCGGTACTCAGGGCCCGTGGTCCCAGCGCGGGTCGCTCGTTAATGTTGCGGGTATCGGTACGGCAGAATCCCCCCATCTATCAAGGTCCATCGGTGCAGACAGTGACCTTTAGCAACCTCGGAAGGCCCCCCTTTAGTAAGGGGAAAGACAACAACGCCTCTCCTTGGGAACTTCATTATCTGCTCCCGTCCTAGACGGTATTCTCTGCAAACATCAGGGGAGGTGGCGCTCTTCTCGCCGGAGGGGTTTGTGGTTGACTTACCTCAGGGCGAACGGGTTGAAATCGGTGTCGCGGTCGTAATAATCCTCCTGCTCGTTGTGTTTGAGGAAGTTTACGACGGCGTAAGTAATCGGCGTGAAAAGGATTTCCACCCCGCACTTGAAAATATAGTTGGAAACAAACACTGTCCACAGTAGGGGGTTGTCCCACACGCCGTAAAAGGCCACCAGCAAGAAGATTGAAGTGTCGAGCATCTGACCTACGAGCGTCGAGCCAATCGTGCGTGACCACAGCCAACGACCCTGAGTGAGCACCTTCATCTTCGCCAGCACGAAGCTGTTGACAAACTCCCCGACCCAGTAGGCCACCAAGCTGCCCAAGGCGATCCGGGGAACTAGGCCCAGGATGCTCGAGAACGCCTGTGCCGTACTCGACTGGTCTTTCGGTGCGGGCAGCGCGTTCACGATGCCGAAGGTTATCGTCGCCAGTGCCAGCAGAAAAAACCCGGTCCAGATCACCCGGCGGCTCCGCTTGTACCCATAAACCTCGGTGAGCACGTCGCCGAAGATGTAGGCCAGGGGGAACAAAATTGTCCCGCCGTCAAAGGTGAAAGGCCCCAGCAACACCACCTTGGTGCTGGAGACGTTAGAGACCAGGAGAACCACCACAAAAGCGGCGGTGATGAGGTCTAAGTAGCGGTAGCGCATAGCATGCGATTGTACAAGAACGCAGGTGGGGGACCGTGAGCAGGCTCAACGAGTTAAGATGATTACAACACCGCCCGCCGATCCGGCTGATGGCCGTGCTCACCCCACCACCTCGCCTTTAGCGTTCAGCGCGGGGTCGCCCGAGTCGCCGGGGGCTGGCGGCATGGTGCTCGCCACCAGCCCGCTGGGAAGGTGGGGTCGAGGCTGGCTTCGAGCCGTGTGACCTTGCCCGCCCGTCCACCGCCGAAGTCGCCCCTCGAGTTGCCGATGGCGACCACCGCGTGCCACCTTGGGCGTGCTGGAAGCCGGCTTGAGGTGGGGGAAACTCGAGCCTTTGGGGCTACCCCGTTACCACCGGGGTTTGCCTGGGCAGCGCTTCCGTACCCAGCGGTAGGCTCACCTCGAACTCGGCCCCACCTGAGGGGCGGTTGGCCGCTTTTACGGTTCCTCCGTGCAACTCCACGAGCGTTTTCACGATGGAAAGCCCCAGCCCACTGCCCCCGGTTTGCCTCGAGCGCGAACTTTCCGCACGGTAGAACCGGTCGAACACCTTGGACACCGCCCCCTCGGGGATGCCGGGGCCGGTGTCGGCTATCCGCAGCACTGCTCGGTGGTCCTCCGGTCTTACCTCAAGCCGGATCGCTCCTCCCGCCGGGGTGTGGGCTAGGGCGTTGGCGAGGAGGTTGCCGATCACCTGGGTGAGCCGGTCGGGGTCGCCCGCCAGGGTCAGGGGTTGAGCCGAGAGGAGGGTCTCCAGGCGCACTTTTTTGCCCTTAGCTTGGGCCTGAAAGCTGCCCACCACGCTCTCGACCACTTCGCGCAAGTCCAGCGGGCGGCGTAGCAGGGTTAGCTTCCCGGCGTCGGCCAGCGAGAGCGTGCGCAGGTCTTCGACCAGGCGCGAGAGCAGCTTCGCCTGGTTGTACAACCGGTCTACCTCGGTCATCTCGAGTGGGGTTACCCCGTCTTGGATGGCCTCCAAACGGCCCTGCATGACGGTGAGGGGGGTGCGTAGCTCGTGGGCGATGTCAGCGATCATGGCCCTGCGTTCGGCCTCCAAGCCCTCCAGCGACTCCGCCATGCGGTTGAAGTTTCGCGCTAAGTTGGCGGTTTCGTCGTTGCCCCGCAGGCCCGCAATGCGGGCGCTGAGGTCGCCCTGGGCCAGCCGGTCGGCGGTTTTGGAGATGGCTTCCAGGGGTCGTGCCAGGCGGCGAGCGAACACCAACGCAACCAGAACACCCAGCACCGCCGAGAGGACCGTCCCGACCAGCAGACCCTGCTGCAAGCGGCTGCGAAAGCTGCCGGTATGCGGCGGCGGCGGGGCTCCCACGATACGGTCCACCGAGCCGTCCGGCCTGCTCAGGAGCATCACCCTGAGATTATTGCCGAGATCGGGCGGGAGGAGCTGTACGCTCACCTTTTCACCGGTTTCGAGGCGGCGCCCGAGCTGAACCGAAAAGTCGAAGGGCAGGGGGCGGGCGTCTTCGCGCAGCAAAAACTCGCGCACATCGCTGGGTAGCTCCCGGAAGCGCTGCGCGGTGGAGTAGTTGGTGACGGTATAGGTGATGGCGTTGGTGAGCAGTGCCACCAACACCATCAGCGCGATCAGGCGCACCTCGAGACGGTTCCACCACTTCATAAGGGCCGCCGATAGCCGATGGCCGATAGCCGATAGCTAAAGCTAAACAGCCGACTCCAACAGGAGATATTAGTGCGCATAGACGCTTTAGTAAGGGGTGTTTTGAGATTCACTCCACCCATAGCCGGTAACCCACCCCGCGTACGGTCTCCAAGAGGCTGGCGGCCCCCGCCGCCTCGAGCTTCTTGCGCAGGTTTTTCAGGTGAACATCTACCACCCGTTCCAAGGCTTCGGAATCGGGCAGGGCTGCCTCCAGCAGTTCCACCCGGCTGAAGGCCCTGCCGGGGGTTTGGGCCAAGGTTTCCAGGAGGCGGAACTCGGTGGGGGTGAGATCGAGTCGCTCCCCATCCACCCGCGCCACCACCTTTTCCGGGTCTACCTCGAGCGGCCCGCAGCGCAGCGGCGACCTAGCCGGTTCTGCCGAGGCGGTCCGCCGCAGCACCGCCTTAACCCGCGCCACCACCTCGCGCGGGCTGAAGGGCTTGGTCACATAGTCATCGGCCCCCAGCTCCAAGCCCAGCAGCTTATCCAGGTCTTCGGTGCGAGCTGTGACCATGATCACCGGGGTGTTGCCGTCGCTGCGAATCCGCCGCAGCACCTCTAAGCCGTCCACCTCGGGCAGTTGGATGTCCAGCAGCACCAAGTCGGGTTTGGCAGCGCGGTACAGGCTCATCGCCGCCTTGCCGTCCCCCGCCCGCTCGGTGCGGTATCCGTCGCGGCGCAGGTAACCCTCGAGGATTTCCGCGATCTCGGGCTCATCTTCCACCACCAACACCAGCGCCACAAGATTTAGTTTATCGGCATCGGCAATCATTTACCCAAGCCTGAACCCTGGCTGTGAAGGGGTGAAGTGGGGTTTGTGAAGATTTGGAGAAGATAAGAAAGGAGCCAGGCTTAAATAAAAGACCCGCCCCTTGCGGGACGGGTGAGGAATCTTGCACAGGTTAGGCGAACTTCTTCTCTTGTTTGACAAGAGATGAGCTCCTTAGAAAGGAGGTGATCCAACCGCACCTTCCGGTACAGTTACCTTGTTAC
>PSMF01000241.1:0-2326 GCA_040290005.1 Meiothermus sp. | reverse complement strand
CACGGAGCTGCAGCAGGCTATCCAGGAACGTCTGGGGCGATAGGCCGAGGCCTGCCCGGGCCCCCCCTGTGGAGGAGGAACTTCCGGCAGCAGTCAGGAGGATAGAGTAGTATGCCCACAGTTCTGCAAAGCCCCCTCGAGCCGGTTGCCTGGCGGGCTCCAGCCCCGCCTCTCCCGACCATTTTGACGAAATTCCTGCCGCCATCGGGCTTAAGGAGGCAACCGTGACTCCCCTGGAACCCTGGGGCCACCTGGTGAGCGGGAAGGCGGGGCTTCCTGAGCTACAAGGCCGAGGCCAGGGGGTGCAGGGTGGTGGGGGTAGACCCCCGCCAGACCTCGCAGCGGTGTTCTCGTTGCGGACATACCCATCGCTCCATTCGTCGCTCCCAGTCACGGTTCCTCTGCCGGGCCTGCGGGTTCGAGTTGAACGTCGACCTGAACGCGGCGCGCAACATCGCCTGGAAGTACCTGGCCAGCGGTGGTATACCTGCCGCTGGCGGGCCGCCGTCAACCGGCCTATCGTGCCAGCCCGCGCAGACGGGCTAGGTGCAAGCCCCCGGCTTTAGCCGTGGGGTAAGTCACCTCCACACCCTAAGGTTTGGCCTTGCGGATCAGCTGCGCCTTGACCCGCAGCCCCGGCAGCTTGGCCCACTCCCGCTCTCCCGTAAGGATGGGCAGCCCCAAGTGCTCGCCCAAGGCCAGCACCGCACAATCCCCCAGGCTGAGGTTGTAAGGGCTCCTGCGGGCGTAGAAGTAAGCTGCGGCCCTAGCCAGCTCCTGGCCGTAATCCACCACCTCCAGCCCCAGCTCCTCGAGGTCGGCCTCGGCCTGGTTCGCGGGTACGCCCTTCCCTATCAGCTTGCCTAGGACTTCGGTGAAGGTCACGGCGGAAATAACCCCGGCCTCGAGGGCCGCCTCCACCGCCTCGGCCCCCTCCTCGTTTTGCAGGTAGGCCAGGATCGCCGAGGCATCAATGACCACCCCTTGAGCCATCCTCTACCACCCTTTGGCCTCGGCCTGCTCCCGCCGCTCGCGGTGCAGCTCCTCGGCCATCGAGCCCTCCAAATGGGCGTACTTGCCCCGCAAACGCCGCAGCCGCTCCCGCTTGGCGGTGAGGGTGATCGTGCCCTCGGCTAAATCTAGCACCACCTGATCCCCCGGCCCGATGCCCAGCTCGGCCCGCATCTCGGCGGGGATCACCACCTGCCCTTTCGGGCCTACCGTCATGGTCTTGCCCATGTTCTACCTCGGTTATAAGTATAACATGATGTATACGTTATACGCGGCATGCCCGCATACCTAGCTCACCCCTCGAGCCCCTCCACCCCCGGGCCCTCGAGCGTCTACTACCGCAACTGTACGGAGGCCCGGGCAGCCGGGGCTGCACCCATCTACCGGGGCCAGCCCGGGTATCGCCCTGGCCTGGACCGGGATGGGGACGGGGTGGCCTGTGAGCGCTGATTTGCCGCGCAGTTCCCGGGCCATCTTGCCCCCTATTGAGTCTGTGCTGCCTCGGGCGTGGGCAAGACGAGCAGGGACAGGCTCGAGCCCCATCCCTTCAGTACCGCAGATCGTTCAACCGCCAGTAGGCCTCGGTGTCCCTCAGCTTGTCGTTCCTCCGGATCAGGTCCCAGGGAGTCAGGCCACGGTTGGTCCTGGCCCTGGAGTCTGCGCCAAGCTCGAGGAGGGTGAGGACGACCTCGGGGTTGGAGCTGAAACGAGCGGCCAGGTGCAGGGGGGTCTGGCCTTTATGCGAAGGTACCGTGGCCACGAGGGGTTGTTAAATTCCGCCGCAGCGTTTGCCCCGTATTTCAACCTACCAAGAGCAATCCGCTTTAGAGGAACGACCTCCCAATGCTCCGGCACCTGGCCGAGCCACTCCACGCCGGAATCTTTGTAGGCGGGGTAGGGCTTAAGTTTGCTCATCATCACAACGCCTCGAACCATGTCTTGATTTTGAGCGCCATGAGCTTACGGCGCTCTTGGAGGAATTCCTCGTAGGTCGGGATATTGCCGTCGAGCATCGTCTCGGGAATGCAGTGCGTGCGTAGATTGGCGCGTAGCTCTGCCTCGTCGGTTATGCCGCCGTATTTTTTCTTGCCGCCGCGCACCTGTTCGGCCAGTTCCGCGAAGTATTGTTCGGGCGCCTTGTCACCAATGGCAATGTTAACCTCGCTCTGCGCCAGGACGAAGTTGGCAATCTGGTTATAGCGGCCGCGCGACAGCCCCATACTTTTGAGGTGCTTCTTCGGGTACACGTGGTGCACATCGCCACGATTCAGAAGAAGGTCGCGTACCGTGATGTCGCGTGAGAGGAATCCCCTGT
>PSMF01000240.1:0-2333 GCA_040290005.1 Meiothermus sp. | reverse complement strand
CACTCCTCCTCCAACCGCAATCTTTAGGCTCCTCTGCGCGGTTTTTGCTGCCCGCTGGGTTGGGGTAATGCCAAGCCTAGACTGTCGGTTGTTTTGAATTTACTGTCTTATAAAAAACATGTCAATATAACAAATACATTACATTTAGAGAAAAGAGGGGGGGTGGGGGAGCTATAAAACCCAGCGGCTTCCCGTCCCACTCAGGATCGGGGCGTGGGAGTGTCAAGTTTGAAGGGTGGCTTCTACGCGGAGCTCTTACCCCAGCGACCTCATCGATGAGGGGTGGGCCTTCCTCCCCTCACCGCGCTCGGCGAAAATGCGCCTCCAGTGGTGGCCCGGCGAAGAGCAGCGTCAGAGCCCTCCCTCCCCCGCAGGGGGGCCAGGACCAACCCCTCAGAGCCGCAGATGGAGAAAGTCCACACCCCGATACCGACGGAAGTCGTCGTCGAAGGCCACCAGACGGAACCCGCCGGCGGCCGCGAAGACCGCCAGGTAGGCATCCGCCCACTCCCCGCCCCGCAGATCGAGCTCGGCGGACCACGAGGCCAGCCAGTCGTCGAGTCCCACCGGCTCGCCGTACAGCCGAACTCCCGGGGTCTCTAGCCAGGTGACCAGGGCGCGCCAGGCTGCCCCCCGTCGAGGGCCGCGGGTCCCAAGATCCGGGGGTTGGTGAGATGGCGGAGCAACGCCAGCGCCGTCACCCGGCAGAAGGCCAGCTCCTCGGCCCCTTCCCGCTCCCAGTACTCGAGGGCGCGCCGGTGGTGCACGTGATCAGGCGCACAGAGCGGCAGCCATACGCTAGCGTCCAGCAGATCGGGCATGCTGGGCCTCGTCCTCCTCTTCCTCCAGACGGCGCAGCTCGGCCCGGGCGAGGGCGGGGATGGGCACCCCTCGCGGCGGGATTATCACGGGTGGCGGCTGGCGCCGGCCCGGCTGGGGTGCGCTGGGCTGCTGGAGCCCTTGCTCGACGTAGCGGCGGACCAAGTCCCGCACGGTCACCCCGTTGAGGGCGGCCCGCGCCTTGAGCGCCCGATACAACTCATCCGGAAGGTCGATGGTGGTACGCATACAATCATCTGAGCATAAATATGCTCAGCGGGTTTGAAGGGCGCACCTTCCACCCACAGCGCTCTAAATGCCAATGGAGCCTGGCCCTTCCGTCCCTTTTGCCTTCCGGCGCCTCGGAGGGTTCTTTGCGTCTTGTCTAGCGCAGCAGTCGTGGGTCCAGGAAGAGGGGCTGGGGATCGCTAATCCTCACCTCGTTCATTGCCGGGTGGCGGGGGTTGAGCGGCAGGTTGAACTCACCTTTGACCACCGCCGAGGGGACGCGCAGGGCCAGAGAACGCAGACTCAGGCCCCACTCGCTGCCCAGCTTCTGAGTGGACTCGGGATAGGGTTCGGACAACTGCTGCCAGTGCTGGGGAAGGTCGGTCAGGGTCTCGAGGTGGGGGTTGGGAACCTCCACCCCGATGGCCACGAAGGCGGCCAGGTGAGCCCGATCGTCCATCAGATAAGGTGTTCACTAACATGTTTATCGTGAAAAAAAGCACATACAAAGGTATACGTATCACCCGATTTGCTACCCATAGGATCCTCCCGGCGACGAGATGTAGCTTCTGACATCCTCCCCGTCGCCTCGCCATGGCGAGGCGAGAACGGAGGTTCCTACACAGAAGTTTCCAGGTTGGAGTCTGTATGAGCCGAAACCCATACCTTTGCTCCATCCAGCTCCTTCCGTGAGGAAGGAGCCTGGCCCTCATCGGGCCGGGCCGTGTCAGGCTTGGTACGGGCATCGCCCGGCGGCTAGGGCCGCTCAACCGGCCCTTGGCGCAGCAGACCAGCCGCCACGCCAGTGCGCGAGTTATCCCGATACGCCCCTGCAAGGCCGTCACAGACGGTAGGCGTGGGGTTCCAGCGCATGAAGACAGTATACCCCAAATCAGGCTAGCGACCCCACACCGGGCTTCGCCCGGCTTTCAGTTCCTCCCCGCATTGAAACGCGGGGCATCCCTCTGGACTTACGCAAGTGCCAGAAAGCCATTTAGAATGGGCCCCCCAGTCACGAAGGAGGCCCGATGAACAAGATGCCACAACATGTCCTGCGCGCTCTAGAAGCTTTAGCCCAAAGCCCCATCAACTCCTCCGCCCTGGCCATGGCTGAAGCCAAAGACCTCTCCCATGACACCCTCTACCGCGCTCTGGACTACCCCTTGCCCTTCTACTTCTCCCTCACCTTCCAGAGGTGCAAAACCCTCGGAGGCTTGCAAGGGGGATTCCTCATCATCGACGACGTCCTGATCCAGCGCTATCGCTCCGGCCAAATGGGCCTCCAG
>PSMF01000239.1:0-2354 GCA_040290005.1 Meiothermus sp. | reverse complement strand
GAGATCTGAAGGGGTACTTGCGGATGGAGGGTGTGATGAGCAAGACCCTGGAGAACGCGGAGAAGATCCTGAGGCTTTTAGCTTTTGCCTATGCCTTAGGGTTGGTGGTTGGGGAGACCATGCGCAAGGAGTAGCGCCCAAAAGGGGGGCTGGTTGGGCCAAGTGGCAGGACTACTGGGTGAACAGGGCCGCCCGGCCTCTGTCCCGAAGGGGATCGTCCCTAGGTGCATGGAGCCTGCGCACCTGGTGGTCGGGCTGGGGGATCGTCTCCTCGGATCTTTTCCATCTCCGGAAGGCGCCGGATCGGTTTCCCCTTTCAGCAAGCCCCTGTCGGGACTTAAGTACTAGATAAGGGGTAGTTTAGATACAGCTATATGCCGGGCAGGAGGACGAAACTCAGCGCCTAGAAGTCGCAGCGACTTCTGGAGCTGTTCGTGGCCGAGGTGACGGCGCGGAGGGCGGCGGAGTTGGTGGAGTAGGTGGGGGTGAACAAGGCCACAGCGGCCCTGTTTTACCGCAAGGTCCGCGAGGCAGCATTCGTCGGCGAGGTGGAGGCGGATGAGTCGTACTTCGGCGGGGCACGCGAGGGCAGGCGAGGGCAGGCGGGGCCGAGGGGCAGCGGGAAAGGGGGCGGGGCGGAGCGCGCAGCCGCTACCCGAGGTGTTCGGCATCCTCAAGCGGGCGGGGAAGGTGTACACGGGGGTTGCGGAGGACTTGAAAGCCTAGACCCTCATGCCGATCATCCGGGAGAAGGTTGTGCCCGACTCCATGGTCTACACCGACGGCTTCAAGAGCCACGAGGTTTTGGACGTGAGCGAGTTCAGGCACGAGCGCATTGACCCCGGCAGCGAACTCGTAGACCCGCTGGGCAGGCATATCAACGGCATCGAGAGCTTCTGGAGCTAGGGCAAGCGCGTCCTGCGCAAGTACAACGGCATCCCCAGGCCCCAGCTTCGAGGTCTTCCTCAAAGAGTGCGAGTTTCGGTTCAACTACGGCGGCCCTAGGCAGCCCCTTCGCCTGCTCAAACGTTGGCTCAGAAAGGAGGGGGTAATCTAGGCTTATCTAGTACAGCCCCTTGATTTTTGAAGTTATCAGTTGCAATTTAGGAGTTTATTATGTTCTTATCGAAAAAAGGGATACTCGTATGAATAAAGACTACAAGTCGAGCCCACCAGCGCCAGAACCGCGCCGGACTTGTAGCCGCCCCACAGCAGAAAACCCGCGACGGCCTCGAGCACACAGACCAGAAAAAAGGCCACCAAGAGGGGGAGAGTGGTGGGTATGCCGACCCCCTCAAAAGGCCCCCGCCCGTAAGCGGGAAAGCCCATGGGCAGCGGGATGCTGGACATCTCACAACAACCCTGATCCTGCTGGAGAACTGGTATTGTTCTCCCATGGAGATCTTCTTTCAGTTGTTCTGGTTGTTTTTTATCCTCTCGAGCCTGAGCCCTTACTTCAACCAGCAAATGCTCCTGGCTGCGCGCGCCCGACGGATTACCGACCTCGAGCGCAAACGCAAGAGCCGCGTAATCACCTTGATCCACCGGCAAGAAGGGTTTTCTTTCCTGGGCATCCCTTTTGCTCGCTATATTGATGTCGACGATTCGGAACAAGTTTTACGGGCCATCCGCATGACCGATCAAAGCGTGCCCATCGACCTCATCCTGCACACCCCTGGCGGTCTGGTGCTGGCTGCCGAACAGATTGCCGAGGCCCTCTTAAAGCACCCTGCCAGGGTCACGGTCTTTGTACCACACTACGCCATGTCGGGCGGAACCCTCATTGCCTTGGCCGCGGATGAAATCGTGATGGATCCCAATGCAGTGCTAGGACCGGTAGACCCCCAGCTGGGGCAGTATCCAGCGGCCTCCATCTTGCGGGTACTGGAACAGAAGCCCATGGCCGAGATCGACGACCAAACCCTGATTATGGCCGACGTAGCCCGCAAAGCCCTGGCTCAAGTCAAGCGCACGGTGCTTGGCCTGCTGCGCAAGCACTTTGACCAGCAAAAAAGCCAGGAACTCGCCGAACTGCTCTCCCAGGGCACCTGGACCCACGACTACCCCATTAGTGTTGAAGAAGCCCGCAGCATGGGCCTGCGGGTATCCACAGAGATGCCCATAGAGGTTTATGAGCTGATGGGCATGTATCCCCAGCCACGCGGCGGGAAGCCCAGCGTACAGTACGTACCCCTGCCCTATGGACGGGAGGAGCCTCGACGGCGCTAAAAAGGCCGTTCCCGGAACCAGCGACATTTTTCCCCAGGCCAAAGAGTACCCTTTCGCGAACCGGTTTTTCGTTATATCAGAAACTGTTGTAAAAGTCCCCTCCTCCAGCTTATGCGGCCCTGGCC
>PSMF01000041.1:0-27420 GCA_040290005.1 Meiothermus sp. | reverse complement strand
TCTTAATGTTGGCCTCTTATGTTCATTTTTCCAAACTTCGCTCATGTTAGATGGATAACATACTCCTCAAGCGGGGTAGATCCTGCGCGGGAGAGAGTCATGGAAACAGTGTTCGAGGCGGTGCTGGCGTGGGGACTTGCTCTGATGGGGCTTTCGCTGTACTTGGGGAAGCGGCACGAGGCCGGGCGGCGGTTTGTCCCGGCGGTGCGGCGGGGGCTATTTTGGGCCTGCGCGGCCTTTATGCTGGCCTTTGCGGCGGTGTTGGCGGTTGCCGGTCTGCATAACAACGATGCCTACCGTTTCGTGATGGGTGCAGTGGTGGCCTACCTGACCGGGTTGTTTATCCGCAGCGCGGGCGGACCGGCTTTCACCGAGCAGGGCCGTTTTCCCTTTAGCAACGTAAAGGTCGAGGTAAAGGTTGAGGCCTCGCGCGATCAATAAATGCCACAAATGATAGGGCCGGGTCTGCAAACCCGGCCTTGTCCTTGTTAGCAAACGGGTACGGTCTTTTAACCCCTTCTAGCTGAGAGGGTTGGCGTAGGGTGCAGTCACTAGATTTCCGGCGAAAGTCGGGGTTAACCCCACCCTGGGACTCGCAGACATCCCGCTGGGCACTAGGCCCGCAAGGGCCGGGCTTTGCCCGTGCGAGCCCGGCGGGATGCTCGTCTGCGCAACCCTCCCCGTTTCGCGGGGAGGGTAGAGCGCCGAGTTCTCCCAACGAAGAGTGGGGGTAGAGACCGTACCAGGACAACCCATCAGTTTACTTTCGCCGGAGGTCTACTTAGCCCATCTGCGGGCTACGGCGCTGGAAAAACCGGCTCACCCACTCGAGCGCCCGCTGGAACGGCCCCTTATGAACTGTGCGCTGCACCGAAATGGCCGCTTCTTCTGGCCCCACGTCGTGCCCGATGGCTTGCGAGAGATAGTAGCGGTGGTCGGAAATCCACAGGTATAAGTCGCCCTCGGTGCGGTCTGGGAAGTCCCGCAGGATGCCGTTTTCGCGGATTTCGGCCACGGTAGGCGCGTAGAGCTGGTCGTACCAATCGGCTACCGCCTCCTCCCAGGTGACGTGGCGTTTCTGGTTGAGGCCCATAAAGTATTGGTGGGTGCGGATATGCTCTAACAGCACGTCGTAGCGACCGGCCTTGGAGAAGCTGATTTCCTCGTGGTCGGGGCGCAGCACGTCTAAGCGGGTTTGCTCGAGGAACCGCGCGTACTCCCCCTTCAAAATCACATCGCGCAGGGTGTCGTCGGGGTCTAAGTCCACCGGCACGTTTAGCTCGATCACGTAGGCATCAATGTAGTGTTGGCCGAGCGCTTTCGCCAGCGCTACACGGTGGTTGCCGTCCTTGACGAAGTACACTTCTCCGACCTGATACACCTCGATGGGCGGGAACTCGGTGCCGCTGAGCTGGGCCGAGCGCATCCGGGTCCAGCGCTCGACGGTGTAGGGCTCCTTGGGCAGAAAATGGGCGTCAAAGTCGTCGTAGCGGTCCACCGAGCCCACGATCTTCTCCACCTCGATGGTTTGTAGCCCCTTGTAATACTCGCCTTTGGGACGCAATTCGTTGACCGCGGCAAACGGCAGCAGAGCATTGGGCTCCCCGCGCAGACGGCGCAGCAAATCATGCAGCAGCACCCGGCGCGATAAAACCTCGGCCTCAAACTGGGCTTGGCGCTCCAACTCCACTCTATGAGTGTAGCTTGTTAATCCCGCTACAAATGTGTGAAATGGGCATTGACGAAATTTATCCCTGACGCTGGGCAGACAATTCGGTTTGGTTGACCCCTATGCTCCACGGGATAATCGCTATCCCAAAAGGTGCGTCTTGAAGGGATGGACTGCCTCAGCCTGCCTTCTCCCACCTAACAGTTTCTCATGGGGGACTCTTCTAGACTCGTTTGGATGCGCCTTTTTCTCGCTGCCCTGGTCACTTTATGCGGTTTGGCAACGGCTCAAAGCGGCCTGACCCTCTACCTTCCTCTGGATAACCGCCCGCCCAACTGGCTGCCCTGCACCTGGGGATTGGTGATTTGCCCGCCCGCCGAGCTGTACAAGGGCCGCGACGGAGCGGACCCCGCAAGCTTAGCCGAGTGGCTGGGCCGCACCTCGGGTACCGCGCTGATCGCCAGCCTGGACGCGCTCATCTACGGAGGGTTGGTGCAGAGCCGAAACTCGGAAATCTCCGGCGAGGAAGCCAAGGGCCGCTTAGCCCCGGCCCTGGCCTGGAAAACCCGTACGGGGGGCCGGGTTCTGGCATTCGGGGTGATTCCCCGTGCGCCGGATTCCAAAAACCGGGAGCGAAACCTCGAGGTCTTGCGCTCGCTCACCCCCGAGAGCGGTTTTGATTACCTCGAGGTCCCCTGGGACGACGCGTTGCCGGGCTCCCCCGCACTCGCCGAGGCCGCAACCTTGAGCGTGTTCACCCGGCCCGGTGCTGACGAGGCCGGGCAGATTTTGCTGTTGCGGGCTCTACGTCCGGGGTTGAGGGTCAAGGTGCTCTACGACAACCCGGCGGCGGCCAAACAGATCGTGCGCTATGACGGCATCCCCTTAGAGCAGAGCGTGGCCCGGCTGCTCCAGTCGGCGGGGGCGGTACAGGTGGATACCAAACCCGATTTGGTGCTGGTGGCCTACGCCGGCCCCGACCCGCGCCAGGGTTTGCTCACCATCCTGCGGGGTCTGCGCGACGGGCGGGTTGCCATCGCCGATATTGCCCGCGTCAACCGGGGCGATGCCGCCTTGATGAAATACCTCCTGGGCACCGAAGAGCTTCCCCAACTGGCCTCTTATTCAGCCTGGGGGACACCTTCGAATAATATCGGCACAGCCTTGGCGCAGGGTGGATTGTTCCTGAACGACCCGGGCAAGCGTACCGAGGTGCTGGCACGGTCCTGGCTGGAGTACCTGTGGGGCGAGATCGGTCGCCCCTGGGTGCGCGACCGCTTCCCCGAGCCCCTCACCGACGAGGCTCAGCGCTACGTGCTGGAGCGCCTCCAGCGCGAGCCTACGCCGGTCTTGGATTTGGGCAAGCTTGAGCTGACCGGATTGCAAACGCCGTGGCGGCGCAGCTTCGAGGCAAATTTTGAATGGCGCTGGCAGGATGTGGGGATTTTGCCGTGAGCGTTCAGCCCCTCTTTCTGAAGCGGTAAAAGGCCGTCTTTTGGGTTTATAGGGTGCGTTTACCTACCGAATTGCGGACCTCGAGACGTAGTGCACCAATATGACTGTTGTTGACGGGGCTAGACCCCTACGTTGCGGAATCAACAGCACTTTCATAGTCAATCTCGCGGCTTTAGACCCCCCTGCATGCAGGGGGGCGATGAAAAGATCGCTTTATACAAAAATGCGGGGCGGCCTCCAACGTCGGGGGATCGCTTTTGGCTCGAGCCTTGCCTCTCAGATGCACCGCGCAAAACCCGGTCCTGTGCTAGTTTGATTTCAGAGGAAGGTTATGGATTTCAAGGAGTACGTCTATTTGCTCCGCTCCGACTTATATCGCTACAGCGGCAAGGTGGATGCCAAAGCCGCACTGTACAACTGGCTGCGCCAGCCCGGTTTCAAGTTCTCCTTCTGGCTACGCACCTGCAACTTTTTGCAGCGCCGCAAACCCACCAGATACACCATCTATCCCATCGCCCGGCTGTTCCTCGACCACTACACCTTCAAGTTCGGCATTTACATCCCCTACGAGACCCAGGTGGCGAGCGGGCTGCACATCGGGCATTTCGGCGGGATTGTGGTGAATGAGAACGCGATCATCGGAAAAAACTGTAACCTCTCGCACGGGGTCACGCTGGGCCAGACCAACCGGGGCAAGCGCCAGGGCTCGCCGGTCATCGGCGACAACGTGTATATCGGGCCGGGGGCCAAGGTGATCGGTCACGTGCGGGTGGGCAACAATGTGGCGATTGGGGCCAACTGCGTGGTCACCAGCGACATCCCGGATAATGCTGTGGTGGTGGGCATCCCCGGCAGGGTGATTTCCTACGACGGGGCCGAGGGCTACGTCAACAACACCGACTACGAGGCGCTGAGCGGGGTTTCCTGAGCCAGCCGGGCGATCTCCCCCATGTTCAGGCTCCCCATCCCGTGGCGGGTTTGCAGGGTTTTGAAGGTCTCCAGCACCCGACGCAGAAACCCTAAGTTCTCCTCTAAGTTCACCCCGAAATTCTCCGGATGCCACCACAGGTGATAGACCTCGTTCGTCCTGGCCGCATGTTCCATCGAGCGGGCGATGCGGGCCAGCCGCAGCGGTTCTAAGGGCGCTAGACGCGGGCTATAAGGCCGCAGGAAGCGGCTCGAGGGGATATTCACCAACCCGTCCCGCACGCCAGGCAGCGGGTAGGTGTGATGCCCCGAAAGGTTGAAATAGTTATCGAGTAGCCGAAATCCCCGCCGTAATGGGGTTTGTTGCTCTTCTGTGTAGGCCCCGTAAAACCATCCTTGCTCGTTACCTCGGTAGGCGCTGAACCCGGTCTCGCATAGAACTTCCAAGTGGTTGGCCTGGTTCCGGGGGAACACCAGGCTTCGTAGGGGCGCTCCAAAGCGCCGTTCTGAAACCGCTTGGGCCGCCTTCAAATCCGCGCGGAACTCCTCGGCAGTCTGACCGGCCTCGAGGGCGTAGTAGTGGCAAAAGGTGTGGCTGGCAAGCTCCTGGCCGGGGGTGGCGCGAATGCGCTCTACCATCCCCGGCGCGAAGTAGTGCGGGTCGTCGGGGCTTAGGGTTGCCAACACGGGATAAGGTGAAAGGTTGGGGTCGGCGTAGTTGGGCTTCGGGTTGGGCAGGTTCTTCAATAGCTCGTCCTTGCGCTCGAAGAACAGAAAGCCCACCGTGGCCCAGGTCGCGTGAACCCCGTATTGGGCGAACAGCTCGAGCAACCGGGGCACGGCCTGGTGGGCTCCCAACACGTTCGCGCCGTACTCTTCCAGGCTCAGCTTGTCGCGCACCCCCCAGTACAGCTCGAAATCGAGCGAGACGGTAAAAATCCCGGACATCGCCGCCCCTTAGCGCACCGTGCGCCGCTCGATGGCCCGGGTGTCGGGTTTGCGCACCTTGAGGTCGGCCAGATAGGCCACCAGACCGGGCAAAACCCCCAGCAGCCACAGCGCTTTGGAGGGGAAGCGGGCGGCCTGCGCGCGCAGCGAAAGCCCCGCGTGGAAGGCGTAGCGGGCGTAGTTGCTGCTGTTGCGCAGCAAGGCTAGGAAGGGGTAGCGGCGCTCGAGGAACAGTGCGGTCGCTTCGGCGTAAAAGAGCATAGAGGAGGGTGCGGAGTTCCGCCGGGCCTGGGTGAAGTTGGCGGTGAGCCCGTCGCCCTGATACTCCACCACGCGCCAGACCTGATTGACAAACCGGGATTTGTAGCGCCGTGCGATGCGATACCAGACCAGGCTCTCGGTGACGAAACGGCCTAAGTCCTCGGGGAAGGGGAACTCCCGCAGCACCGCCGTGCGGTGACACGCCAGCTTATCCCCCCACACCTTATACACCGCCTGGATTTCCGCCGGGTCGGAGTCCAGCACGTCCCGCGGGAAACGCGTCCCCACCACCTCCCCGCCCTCGTAGGCGAACAGCCCCACCACCTCGGCGAAACGGTTTTTGTCAGGAACCGTGTCCCAGACGGCTATCATTCGCTCGAGGGTGGTGTCGGTGATCCAGTCGTCGCTGTCGAGGATCACGAAGAAGTCTCCCTTAGCCTCCTGTACGCCCCGGTTGAGGGCGGTGTGCTTGCCGCCGTTCTCCTTGTAGACGTAGCGAATTGGAAAGGGTGCATCGGTCCAGCCCTCCACCACGGCCCGAGTGTCGTCCGTAGAGCCATCGTCTATGATCAACCACTCGAAGTCTTTGAGGGTCTGGCGCAACAGGCTCTCGTAGGCCCTGGGCAGCAGCTTGGCCCGGTTGTAGCTGGGGGTGAAGACGGTAAAGGTCGGGCTCATACGGACTGCCTTAATGGGCGAAAGGCTTGAGGGGAGCGGTTCATCCCCTCATGGTAAGGCCATCAGCGGCCCAGGTCTTGCCGATTTTGCACATCAGGACGGTTGATTTTTACCCGGCTGCTGATCTGCCCCCGCAGGTACTTGTCGGCCAGGAACAGCGCGGTGCCGGGGACCAGGCTCGCCAGCCACAGCGGCGAGGAGGGGAACCGCACCAGTTGCTGGGCTATCGGTACGCGGGCGTGCAAGGCGAAGCGCACGTAGTTGGCGCTGCTCTTGAGCACGGTGCGGGCGGGGTAGCGGCGCTCGAGAAAAAGCCCTGCCGCCTCGGCATAGTAGGCCAGGGTGGCCTCGATGCCCCTCGTGCGCATCTGCACGGTGTTGGCGGTGAGGCCGCCCGCCTGGAACTCCTTGTAGGCCCATATCTCGTTGACAAACCGGGATTTGTAGCGCCGTGCGATGCGATACCAGACCAGGCTCTCGGTGACGAAACGGCCTAAGTCCTCGGGGAAGGGGAACTCCCGCAGCACCGCCGTGCGGTGACACGCCAGCTTATCCCCCCACACCTTATACACCGCCTGGATTTCCGCCGGGTCGGAGTCCAGCACGTCCCGCGGGAAACGCGTCCCCACCACCTCCCCGCCCTCGTAGGCGAACAGCCCCACCACCTCGGCGAAACGGTTTTTGTCAGGAACCGTGTCCCAGACGGCTATCATTCGCTCGAGGGTGGTGTCGGTGATCCAGTCGTCGCTGTCGAGGATCACGAAGAAGTCTCCCTTAGCCTCCTGTACGCCCCGGTTGAGGGCGGTGTGCTTGCCGCCGTTCTCCTTGTAGACGTAGCGAATTGGAAAGGGTGCATCGGTCCAGCTTTCGACGACGGTTTTTGTATCATCCGCCGAGCCATCGTCCACGATGAGCCATTCAAAATCTTTAAAGCTCTGACGGCGCAAGCTTTCGTAGGCCCTGGGCAGCAGCTTGGCCCGGTTGTAGCTGGGGGTAAACACGGTGATTTTCGGATTCACGCTCTTCTTCCTCAACTCCCGATGTTAAGCTACGCGCCGGTCGGATTGCCAAACAACTGCACCACCTGTGCACCGCTGATCCCGGCTCGAGGCCCTTCACAGCCGCTTTACCCGGTTTTTCACCGCAGGGCAAAGGTGGGGCTGTATGGTATGGGGATGCGTCTTCGCTTGCGTGCTGGAATGATTCTGCTGTTTTGCTTGGTCTCCCTGGGCTGGGCGCAGAGTTCGCCGCAACTTTCCCCAGAGTGCTCGTTGGAACAGCCGCAGCCGTTTTGTATCCGTCCCTCGGTGTTGATGCGCCTGGGGCTGAACCGGGCCGAGAGCGGAACCTGGGCGGCACAGGTGGCGTTCGGGGTGAAGGCGGAGGCCAGAGGCCGGTGGGGAACAGTCAATTTCTCGGCGACCCCGGCGCTGTGGGTGGACAACAGCCTTCAGGCCGACCTTTTGGAAGCCTATGCCTCAGCCCCCTTGGGCAGTTTTCGCCTCGAGCTGGGCAAGCGCACCGGATACGGCGGCCCCTGGGACGACACCCTGCTGGGCCGCAACGGTCGCTGGGGTCTTTTCGCCCACTACAGCCCCGCAGAGCTGCCTTGGCTGGGCGCGGAGGCGGCCTACCTCCCTCACCCCGGCTTTGCCGGGGGGGAGGGTTTCTTGGGGGCTCAGGTCGGGCCGCTCAGGCTCGGCAGTTTTATCGAGGCTGTGGAGGGGGCGGGGGCGCAGTGGAGCCCCAGGGTGGGGCTCGAGTTTGGTAGCGGTGACCTCTACTGGCAATCCGACCGGGGTTTTTGGGCCGATGTGAACACGCCGTTGCCGCTGGGACAAGCTCTAGCTTACGGTTTGCGGTGTCTGCCGGATTCCGGGGCCTGTTGGGGGCGGGGTTTACCTGCCCTGGACGACCCCAACGTCCAAACCCTGCTGAAAGGGTTCAACGAAGGCCAGTTCGGCCTGTCGCTGTGGTGGAACCCCGACTGGGCCTTGCTGGGCACCACCGACCCCGACACCGGAGATACGCTCTCCTTTCTGGGCTGGCTGACGCGTCCGCAAAAGTTTTTTCTGGGGCTCACCGCCACCCTGCGCCAGTTCCGGTTCGGCTTCGATGCGTCCTTGGCCCCGGTGGGTGGATACCGGGTGTATTTAGAGGTCCGTCTGCCGTGAAGCGCTGAGCTAAAGCGGGGCTTTAGGCGTTTCTAGCTCATCGCCCTTCGTACGGCTTATACCCCGCCCGCACGAAGTAGAGCCCTTGGGGCGGCGCGGTGGGCCCGGCCTCAGCACGAGAGCCGCCCTCCAGCAACGCCTGGATGCTGCCGGAGTCGCGCTTGCCCAGCCCTACTTCGACCAGCGTGCCCACCATGCTGCGCACCTGTCCCCGCACGAAGCCCGAACCCACGAACTCGAGCCAAACCTCGCGCCCATTGCCCTCGGCGGGACGTACCTCCAGGTGGGCCCGGTGGATTTTCCGCACCGTGCGGCGCTCTTCCTTAACCGCAAAGGCCGCGAAATCATGCGTCCCCGGCAGGCTTTCCAGCGCGTGGCGCATGGGGATTAGGTTGAGCGACTGGGGGAGCCACCAGACCCGCGTGCGCTCCAAGGCGGGGGGCATGGTGCGCTGCAGGATGCGGTAGCGATACTCGCGCCAGACACAGCTTTTGCGGGCATGGAACTCTAGTGCCACTTCCTCGGCGGCTAAGGCGCGGATGTCCTGCGGCAAGACGCTGTTCAGCGCGAAAGGGATTTTGTCCTCAGGGATGGTGTCCTCGGTGTCGTAATGCACCGGCATCGCTAGGGCATGAACCCCTGAGTCGGTGCGGCCACAGGCGGAGATTTTGGCGATGGCGCCGGGGATTTGCGCGAGGGCGGCCTCGAGTTCGGATTGCACGGTGCGCTCCCCCTGGCCTTGAATTTGCATCCCGGCGAAGAGGGTGCCGTCGTATTCAATGGTGAGTTTGATGCGTCGCATAGAGATCAAGCGCTGAGCGGCGGAGGTCAGCGCCAAAAGCTTAGGCAAGTTCACACGCCGATCGGAGTTTACAGGCGTGGTTCAGGTCGCCCTTCTAAAGTTTATCCTGCCCGCCCACCACCACCGCCTTGGCCCGCACCAATAGTCGCACCTTATCGCCCGGACGGAACGGGCTTTCAGGGCTTTCCTGCACGGTCAGCTCGCGGTTACCCAACCGGATTCGGTAAGTCAAGTCGTGGCCCTTGAACTCCCTGGAAAGCACCTCGCCTTCCAGTTGCCGCGCCGAAATCCCAAGCTGACCCAGCGGCGAGGCAAGGCTCAACCCCTCGGGGCGCAGCGAGAGCAGTACCGCGCCGTGGGCGGCTTCGGTGAGCACTAAGCGCCCCAAGGGGGTTTCGGCCTCGAGCCCTTTGGCTTCGCCGGGAATCAGGTTGGTGCGGCCCAGAAACTGCGCCACGAAGGGGGTTTGTGGGTGGGCGTAGACCGTTTCGGGGGTGCCGGTCTGCTCGAGCTTGCCCCCACGCATCACCGCCAGCCGGTCGGCGAAGCAGAGCGCCTCTTCCTGGTCGTGGGTGACCAGCACCGCGCCAGTCCCGTTCGATTTGAGCAGCTGGCGAACCTCGTCGCGGGTGGTTTGGCGCAAGCCAGCGTCCAGGCTGCTGAAGGGCTCGTCCAGCAGGATCAGCCTGGGTCCGGGCGCAATGGCTCTTGCCAAGGCCACCCGCTGCTGCTGTCCCCCGGAAAGTTCGGCGGGTTTGCGGTCTTTGAAGATAATCAAACCCACTAAGCTCAACACTTCTTCGACCCGCTCCCGCTTAGCTTTCCCACTCAGACCGCGCAGCCCGAACGCTACGTTGTCATAGACGCTCAGGTGCGGAAACAGCGCGTAGTCCTGAAACACAAACCCGATCCCTCTGGCCTCAGCGGGCAGGTGGCTGATGTCTTTGCCGCTCAGCACGACTTTCCCCGCATCTGCCGATTCAAACCCCGCGATGAGCCGCAAGGTGGTGGTCTTGCCGCAGCCCGAAGGCCCCAAGAGGGCGAAGATTTCCCCCGGCGCAACGGTGAAGCTTAGGTCCTGCACAACTGGGGGCAGGCCGGGGTGGAAGCGCTTGGTCAGCCCTGTGACGCTGAGCAATGCCGTACCGACCTCGAGCGAGGCGGTTGGCGTTGGGCGTTCGACGTTCGAGGTACTCATCTTCGTTCCTGGGTGAGGAGCAGGCCCACAAAACAGGCCGAGAACAGCACGATCAAGAGCGCATAAGGGGCGGCCTCGGCGTACTGAGCCTCGGAGGTATAGCTCCAGATCCGCGTGGCTAAGGTATCGTAGCCCACCGGGGCCAGCAGGAAGGTGAGCGGAAGTTCCTTCACCGACGACAAAAACACCAGTGCCATGCCGGAGAGGAGTCCCCGTCTGAGAAGGGGAAAAGTGGCGCGCAGAAAAGCCTGTGCCGGAGGGTATCCCAGACCCCTGGCCGCCTCCTCGAGTCGGGGCGGGGCCTGGTAGAGGCTACTTCGAATCGGGCCAATGGCCTCGGCCAGGAAATACAGCGCGTAGGCCATCACCAACAGCCCCAGGGTTTGGTAGAGAAAAGGCAGCCCGCGCAGGCTGAAGAAGATCAGCGCCAGCGCGAAAGCCAGGGGCGGGACCGCGTAGCCGAGATAGGCGGTGCGCTCCAGCGCCCGCGAGAGCCTGCTGGGATACCGCACCCCCAGATAGGCCAGCGGCAAGGCCAGCGCCGCCGCGACGATGGCTGCGGGGGCCGAGGCCCGCAGTGAGTTCAGCAGCGCCTGGATTACGTCATCTATCTCGGTTTGCTGGGCCGCCACGCCCACCGTCCAGTACACCACCGCCAAGAGCGGGATTAGCAGCGACCCGACGAGCGGAACTAGGGTGAGGCCATAGGCTGGGAGCGTCCAGAGGCCGAGCCTGGTCTGGGTCTGCCGCCGGGCGCTGCCCTGCCCCACCCGGCTCAAGGACAGGCCGCGCAGGGCCCGCGCCTCGAGCCCCAGCAGGCTCAGCGCCAGCACCACCAGCATCAGTGAGAGCCAGGCCGCGTAGATGCGGTCAAAGGAGGCCGAGTACTGGATGTAGATGGCGTAGCTGAAGGTCTCAAAGCGCATCAGACTGACCACCCCGAAGTCGCCCAGCACGTGTAACCCGGTGAGCAACCAGCCTGCATAAAGCGCGGGCCGCAGTTGCGGGAGCACCACCTTCACAAACACCTGGGGGGGCCTATATCCCAGGCTGCGGGCGGACTCCTCGAGGCTCGGGTCCAAGCCCATCAGCGCGGCCCGCAGGTTCAAAAATAGGTACGGATAGATAAACAGCGTCAGCACGCCCAAAGCGCCCCAATACCCGCTCGGACGCGGCCAGTTGACGCCGAACAGGGTCTCGAGTAAGCCGTTTGGCCCGGTGGCTCCCAGCAGGGCGAAGGCCCCCACATAGCCGGGAACCACCAGTGGCAGCGTCAGCAGCAGGCTCAGGGCCCGCTTGCCCCGCAGGGTGCTGCGCGCGGTGAGCCAGGCCAGCGGCAGGGCCAAAAGCGTGCAGGCTAGCACCACTCCCAACATCAGCCCCAGCGTGTTGCCCAGTAGCTGCAAATTCCGCCACCTTAGCACGATTTCCTGTAAGGTTGCGGGGTCGGCTTGCAAAGCCCGCAGCAGCAGGTAAACCATCGGCAGCAGCACCCCCGCTCCCACCAGAAATGCTGGGATGAGGAAGTGCCAGGGGAGGGGCCGGGCCGCGCTGCGCACCATAAGCAAATCTGAGTCTATATCAGTTGATTCGCAAGGTTTCGGGGCTAGGAGCACACTGAGAATGATTCGCAGGAAGACGCAAAGGGCAGAGGGCGCAAAGGCAAGCTTGAGTCTAGGACCAGCTTCTCAGATCGCTACACCGTTGTCTGGGACAGCCGTCTTTTTTGCACTCTGCCCTTCGCTCTCGGCCCTCTGCACCTTTACTCCCAGTGCCACTCGACCTTGCTCTGCCAGTCGCGGCGCACGCCTTCGGGCCAAGGAACATTGGGGTAGCCGACGTAGACGAAGCCCAGGAGCTTAGCCGGAGCCTCGTGCCCCACAAACTTTGCGGTGTTCTCGTGCGTCACGGCCAGCCCCGAGGTCCAAAAAGCACCCAGGCCCAGTCTCGAGGCGACAAGCTGCCCGGCATAAACTGAAGCACCTACCGCTGCCACCTCTTCCCACTCCGGGTGACGGCCTCCGGGCCGCATCCCCACCGCGATCCACACCGGGGCCAGCCAGACCCGCCCCCGCTGGTTTTCTTCGGCCCGCGGGTTGTATTTCTCGGGTGCGACGCCCAAGCGGTACGAGGCCGCAAAGGTTTCTCCGGCGTATATGCTAAAGCGCCAGAGCTCGCTCTCGCCGTGGTTAGGTGCTCAGTTGGCCGCTTGTAACATCTGTTTGATGTACCCGCGGGGGATGGGGTCGGGCTTGAGCAGGTTTTGCTTAATGCTACGCCGATTTGCGATGAGGTTGAGAAGCTCTTCGGTGAATAACATGATTTCTCCAAAACCGTAGGGGTTTGCCGTGGCAAACCCCTGTGCTGCATATCAAATTCCCGAGCTGCAGTTTACTGTCCCGTGCCCGGGGCTTCCGGTTTCACCACGAACAAAGCGCTCATCCCGGCCTTGATGTGGTCGTTGACGTGGCAGTGTAGCAGCCAGGTTCCCGCCGTTCTCGGCACCATGTCGGCGACTTTCATGCTGCCGGGGAGCAGCTCGAGCATATCCATGCGCATCCCGTTATAGAGCACGGTTTGCCCGTGCCAGTGCGGGGTGTGCAGGTCTACCTCGGTGCCCATCCCCAGCGCGTACCAGCGCACCCGCTCGCCTACCGCCATCTCGAGGCCCGGCAGGTTCCCATACACGTAGCCGTTGATTGAGTGCATCAGGTTGCTCTCCTCGAACGCCTCGTCACCCTCGGCGGGTTTTTTGCGCAGGGGCTTCAGGTTCTGCGGCAGATAGGGGCTCAGGTTCTCGTTGAAGACGTGGTAGAGCGTGAAAAACTCGCGGTCTACATCGGCGGGGGAGCCGTCGGGCTTAGCCTTGCCCTTCGCACTCACCACCGCCGCGCCGATCAGCCCGGCGTAGGTGTCAGCCACCTCGTCCACGTGGGAGTGGTACATCCATACTACCGAACTAGGGTCCATCGGCCCCGGCCCGGCGCTCTCGGGAACCTTGTAAAGGTAAGTGTAGGTCTGGCCCGGCAGCACCCGGTCGCCGGGGTT
Organism: Meiothermus sp.; assembly: GCA_040290005.1. Taxonomy (GTDB): domain Bacteria; phylum Deinococcota; class Deinococci; order Deinococcales; family Thermaceae; genus Meiothermus. The sequence goes on along the minus strand of PSMF01000041.1, from coordinate 14,260 downwards.
GTCCCTGCCGCCATAGGGGGCACCCTCGGCGTCCTTGTCGTACTCGAGGCCGTGCATGTGCACCGAGAGCGCCAGGTTATCGGCCTTGGGGGTGAGGTTTTTGAAGACGATATGCACCTCGTCGCCCACCTCGGCGTGGATAATCGGTCCCAGCATCCCTAAATGCTTCCAGCGAACGCGGTACTCGGGGTCGGCCTCGGCCTTGGTTTTGGTAAAGGTGGCGTCGGTGAACTCGACGTAGCGGGCTTTCCAGTATGTCCTACCGATGCGCTCAGGGCCGGGGGCGGTGAAGACGGCGGCCTCGGGGTCTTGGTTCAGCGCGATGTTGCTGATGAGGTTGCGCCCGGACGGGGCATAATCCCAGCGCAGCTTGACCGCGCCGATGTAGTACACCCGCACCTGGCCACTCGTGCTGGTCTCGGTTTGGGCCAGGCTTAGGGGGAGCGTGCACAGCTTTCCGTCCAGCGCGGGGTTTGGCCTGGAGGCGCTGGCGGTGAACAGACCCAGCAGAGTGAGTACGAGCAGCAAGCGGTGCATAACCGGCCCCATCCTAGCTCACCGAGGTCTCACCGAAGGTTGGGTTCGACCGCTTAGAGCAGCCCGACCTCACGCAGCAGCTTGAGGGTGCCGTCTAGATCGGTGAGCTTGCTGAAGTCCAGCTTGGGGCTGCGTTGCACCGCATCCGCGAAGGGGAGCAGGCCCGCGGGCATCTTGACCCCGCTCACCACCGGGTATTCGCGCACCTGGTCCACGGTGAACTGCTGGGTTTTGGTGTTCAACAGGTAGCTCAGGAACTTCTCGGCGACTGCGGGCTGTTTGCTGGTCTTGAGCACCGCCGCGCCCGTCACCAGCGCTAAGCTGCCCACATCGCCCTTGGCGAAGTAATAGGTGGCGACGTTGGCCTTAGCCTCTTTGGCCTTTTGGGCGGCCTCTTCTTTCTCCTTATCCTCGTCCTCTTCCTTGCCCTCGTACTCACCCTCTTGGACCCCTGCCAGGATGCGCTGGATGTAGTAGTGGTTGGAGAGCCCCACGTCAATCTCGCCCGCCTGCATGGCCTCGAGCATCGCCGGGTTGTTGGGGTATGCCTTGGCTCCGGCGGCTTTCATGGCAAGGAGCCAGGCCTTGGTGGCGGCCTCACCCTTTAGGGTTCGCATGGCGGTGATGAAGTCCTGGAAGCTGCTGTAGGTGGGGGTCCAGCCGATGCGCCCCTTGAGCTTAGCGACCTTGGGCAGGTCCATCACCGAGGCCGGAAGCTCAGCGGGCTTGATCTTGCTGGGGTTATAGGCCAGCACCCGGAACCGCACCGAGGCCGGGGTCCACAGGCCGCTCCCCGGCACGAACTCGCTGGGGCGGCGGAGCAGGTCGGGGGAGAGCTTGGTCAGTAACCCGGCTTTGGTGGCGGCTTCTAAGGAGCCCGAGGAGTTCGCCCAGAAGATGTCGGCGGGGCTGCGACCCCCTTCTTCTTGCAGGGCCGCCAGGATTTCGGCGTCGGGGCCGAACCGCAGGTTGACCTTGATCCCGGTCTCCTTCTCGAAGTCCTTGATGATGGGTTGCACCAAGCCTTCGCCGCGCGAGGCGTAGATGGTGAGGGTTTGGGCTTGGGCTGCGCCGATTAAGAGCGCGATACCGAGCGCGAGGGAAAGTTTTTTCATCGGGTTTCTCCTGGTTCGAGCAATCGTGGCCCGAATACGAAGGCAGTCTAGGGGCGAAAAAATGAAATGTCAAGTAATCCAATCGGATTTATAAGATATTGATAGTAAGAACCATTTGCAAAGTTCTGAGAAAAGCACACTGGGGCGATATTTGTTCCGGAAGCCGTCGTGTAGACTTTGGGGCAGGATGAACATTTCTCCGACCCTAATCCGGGCCATCGGGCAGATATTGGCGGTATCATATCCAGTTTTGGCGCTCTCGGCGGGCGTTCGGGCCATCTATCAGCTTTTCTTCAAGCCGGGCGTGACCGACAAGTTCCCACCGGCACTCTCGGCGGTCGCGGCGGTTTTATACCTGCTGGCGACGTTGGGATTCGTGGTGCGCAAGCCTTGGACTTGGTGGCTCACGGTGGGGATTTTAGCCCTCGAGACCGCCGGGGTCTTGATCGTCGGAACCCTCAGCGTTCTCGTCCCCAACGTTATCGGGCGCACCGTGTGGCACGACTACGGGATTGATTACGGCTTTTTGCCGTTGATCCAACCGATTCTAGGGCTGATTTGGCTGTTCTGGCCGGAGAATCGAAGGTCATTCTTTGTCGAAGGTCGAGAGACGGGAGTCGGGGGTCAGAACTGAGCGTATCCACCCGGCGACATCGGTGAGTGAGGTTATGTCAGGGACGGTGTTTGCTAATGGGCCAGAAATGATGCAGGGGACGGGGTTAGTGGTGTGGTGGGTATGCCAGGGTTCCTCGGCGTTGCCGTGGTCGGCGGTGAGGATTAGCGTCGCGTTGGAGTGGGCCTCGAGAAAGCCCTTCACGAACCCATCCAGTTCCAGAAACCGCGCGTTTAGCTCGTCTGGGACGCGGTGGGCTGAATAGTCGAGCGACCAGTCCTCGAGGATTGTCAGATCGTGCGCCCCGGCGACTCGAGCGAACCGCTCCCCAGCCCGTTCCGGCTCTGTCCAGAACGCGGGGGAAACGGCTCTCGGGTCTTCCAGATTCAGCAGTTCCAGTCCCGCAGCCTTGGCCGCGTACCCAAAAGCCGAGAGCAGGTTGCGCCGTGCGTCCAGGACGCGCTCTAAGTACTCCTGGCGATACCCGTTGGCGTGTAAAACCCGCAAGCCCTGCCTTAGGCCCCAGGCCTGGATGCTCAATTCACGCAAAAGCCCTTGCAGACGGGTCATTGGGTGTGGCCCCTGATGGTATCCAAGAAGCTCTGCCGCATTCGTCCCGGTGAGCAGCGTGGTCTGTCCGGTCCCCGACTGGGGCAACCCCTCAACCCCCAGGGTCGCGTCCAGCACGCGGTAAGTTAGGCCAGGCATGTCAAACGGTTGCTGGCTGAATCCGCCGGTGAGCTTACGCAATGTGGGTAAACCTAGCGTCTGGAGCGGGCTGCGCGGGTCGTTGGAAAGCCCCAACCCGTCCACAAACAGAAATGCCAGCACGAGCTATTGTCAAACGCCGGAGTACAAACGTCAAACGCAAACAATGAGCTTGGTCACAGCTTTGCCTGTAGGGATGAAGGCATGATGCTGAGTGGAGGTGCAGATATGGTTCGTTCAGCAGATGCGGTTTGGCGCGGGAAGTTACAGGACGGCAAAGGCGAGATGAAGGTGCAGAGCGGGGCTTTCGAGGTGCCCTTTTCCTTCGGGACCCGGTTTGGAGACGTGCCGGGCACCAACCCCGAGGAGCTGATCGGGGCGGCCCACGCCGGATGTTTTAGCATGCAGTTCAGTGCCATGGTGGGTCAGGCCGGGTTCACCCCTAACCGCGTTTCTACCACCGCTAAAGTACATGTGGAGCGGGTGGGGGCCGGGTTCGGTATCACCAAGATCGAGCTGCACATGGAAGCCGAAATCCCAGGGATGGACCAAGCCACCTTCGAGCAGGTAGCCCAAGACGCCAAAGCCAACTGCCCGGTTTCCAAGGCGCTGGCAGCGGTTCCCGAGATTACTTTGGATGCAAAACTGGTCTAGAGTTTACGGTCGAGGGCAAAGGAGGCCCATGGCTCGTGGCTTGTGGTTGAACTGCCGGTTTTTTGCTCTCGACCCTCGACTTTTGACCCTCGACACCTTTCCACTTGAACATCTATAGCGCATCCTCCTCACGTAGTGTTGAATAGGGGCGTGGAGCCGGACACTCGGTTGTTGGAGCGGATGGCCAAGGGGGACGAGCGCGCCCTCGAGGACCTGTACGGCCGCCATGCGCCGCAGGTGTTCGCCCTGCTCCTGCGCATGCTGCAAACCCGCGAGGAGGCTGAAGAGATTTTGCAGGACACGTTCGTACAGCTCTACCGCGAGGCGGGTCGCTACGACCCGGCCCGCGGTGGGGTGACGGCTTTTTTGTTCACCATCGCCCGCAGCCGGGCGCTCAGTCGGTTACGGGTGAGGCGGGCCAGACCGCAGAAGGTCGAAGATCAAGACCTGCACGACCCCGACCAGGAGTTGGGGCTGTGGCGGGAGGATGATCCTGAGGACCGCATCCTGGTGGGGCGGGCTCTGGCTAAGCTCGAGCCCGCCGACCGCAGGCTGCTCGAGGACGCCTTTTACCTGGGCTACAGCCATACGGAACTGGCCGAGCGGTATAAAATGCCCTTGGGAACGGCCAAAACCAGGGTGCGCCGGGCGCTCTTAAAGCTGCGCGAGTTTTTGGGTGGGCTGGTAGCCTCGGAGTCGGAGGACGCGTGAGGGACCTGCGCGAACTGCTCCCCGACTACGCCCTGGGGTTGCTGGAGGACGAGGACCGTCGCTTATTGGAAGGCCAGCTCGAGGCCGACCCCGAGCTGCGCCGCGAACTCGAGAACCTGCAAAATACCCTCTACCGCCTGCCCGAGAGCTTAACCCCTGTGACACCGCCTCCGGGCGTGTTCGCCAAGGTGCAGCGCCGCACCAGCCCCAGGCTCCTGTGGCTACGTGTTGCCGCCGCCGCCGCGATTCTGGGTGTGCTGTGGCTGGGCGGCTTTGCCTTCAACCAGTACGCCCAGAACCGCGTTTTGGCCCAGGAGCAGGCCAAGGTCTCGAGCTGGCTCGCCAACCCTAAAGCCGAGTGGAAGCTGATAAAAGATGCCCACGGGCAGGCTTTTGGCACGATGCTCTGGCTGCCCGACGGGCGCTGCCTGATGATTCTGGGAGAAGCCGCCCCCAAGGGCAAAGTGTACCAAGCCTGGGGCCGCCGGGCCGGGGAAACCCCGATCTCGCTGGGCACCTTTAGCGGTCGGGTCTTCGAGACCCACTATAAGGAGTTCGAGTTCGTGGGGGTGAGCTTAGAACCCCCCGGCGGCAGCCCCCAGCCCACCCAGCCGCTGGGCCGGGTTCCGGTGTCCTAGACGCGGTAGCGCAGCCGCATCACGAACTTTAGAAAGCGCAGCGCCCTGGTGACAACCTTGGCGTAGCTGCCCCGCGGCAACCAGCCCGGCCCGGAAAGCGGCATAACCCTTTCCAGAGCGACTGTTTGCGGTTCGGTGAAGCGGTACAGCCCCTCCTTGCCGTGCCGCCGCCCCACCCCCGAGGCCTTGAACCCGCCCATGGTCCCGTCCATCGAGGCCCAAGCCGCCGCATACGCCTCGTTGATGTTGACCGTGCCCGCTTGAATCCTCGAGGCCACCGCTTGACCCCTGGCTAGATTTTGGGTCCAGACGCTGGCATTGAGGCCATATTCGCTGTCGTTGGCTTTGCGGATGGCTTCGTCCAAGTCAGTGAACTTATACAGCGAAACCACCGGCCCGAACGTCTCCTCGGCATAAACCCTCATCTCCGGGGTGACCTTTTCCAAAACGGTGGGCTCGAAGAACAGCGGGCCGAGGTCGGGGCGGGCTTTGCCGCCCGCCAAGATTTTGGCCCCTTTGGATACCGCGTCCTGAACGTGATTGACCACCACCTCGAATTGCCGCTCCACCGTAAGGGTCCCGATTTGCGTGCGGTGGTCCAGGGTTGAACCCAGCCGGAGCGCTTCGGTTTTATTCTTCAGAAGCCGTGCGAACTCGTCGTAAACCTTTTCGTGGACGTAAATCCGCTCGATGGCGATGCACAGTTGCCCGCTGTTGGTAAAGGCCCCGCGCACCGCGCCGTCGGCGGCGGCCTCTAAGTTGGCATCTTCCAGCACCAGCATGGGGTTTTTCCCGCCCAGCTCGAGGCTCACCCCGATCAACCGCTCGGCGGCCTCCCTCGCCACCTTGCGCCCGGTGCGCGTACTCCCGGTGAAGGCCACGTTGTCCACCCCGCCGATCAGCGCGGCGCCAACATCCCCGCCCCCGGTCAGCACCCGGAAGAGCCCCTGGGGAAACCCCGCCTGTTCCATCAGCTCCTCCACCCACAGGGCGCTAAAGGAGGTCTGCGGGTCGGGTTTCAAAACTACGGCGTTCCCTGCCATGAGGGCGGCCACCGGTTCGGTGACGGCCATCGTCAGGGGATAATTCCACGGTGCAATCACCCCCACAACCCCCACCGGATGCCGGTACTCCCAGGTCTTGGTGAGGCCGAAGAAGCTTCCTCCTGCCCGGCGCGGGGCCAGCCAGCCCGGCGCGCGCACCGCGTAATATCCGGCGTTCATCGCGCAGTCAATGATCTCGTCGAAAGCATGGCGGCGCGACTTGCCGGTCTCGAGCTGCACGATATCCAAGACCTCTTCTTGGTGCTCCAGCAGCAGGTCGTGAAAGCGAAATAGGATTTTTGAGCGCTCCCTGGCCGGAACTTTGGCCCACTCGAGTTGGGCCAGCTTAGCCCGCCGGACGGCCTCATTCACGTCCTCCGCCGTACAGACCGGGATTGCGGCCAGCACGGAGTTATTCACAGGATTGTGGATAACTTGCACAGGCCGCTCCGCCAGGGTAAAAACCCGCTTGGCGAGGCGCTCGAGCCGCCCCTCCGGCAGCACCGCAGAGGTGCGCGGCGGGTTGACCAGGTTGAGGCGGCCCGTTTCGATCATCTGCCTTTATGGTGCATCAAAGGCTAGTCAAAGGTCAAAGGCCGAAGGTCTAAGGCCAAAAACCTTTCCCAGCCAACAGCTAGCAGAGCACCCTGACCTTAGACCTTGGACTTTCGACCTTCGACAAAGCCTTACCTACGGCAGCTTCACCGTCTGGCTCTGCGCCGGGCTGCATAGTTGCGGCCCGCACAGCCGGGCTTTCACCTCCACCGCGTAGGGCTGCTCCTTGTTGTTGATCAGGTCGTTGATGGCGGTGTTCATCTGCTTGTAGAGCCCCTCGGTGGTCTTGTCCAGGCCGATGGCCGGGATCGGGACGCCCAAATAGTTGCCCAAGGCCGCCGGAGCCAGCGAGAGCACCACCTTGAACATGCTCTCCAGAAGCCGCCCGGTGACGCGGAAAAAGTTGGTGTCGGGTACGTAAACGGGGAAGCTCTGAGTGGCCGCTTTTTCGTAGCTCATGGGGGTGTCACCCTTGATTTCGCGGGTGCGGTTGTCGAACTTGGCTCCAAAAACGCTGCCCGAAGGGGCGCGGTAGAAGACCGTCACCGTGTACTCGGCGCGGTTTACGTCCCGCGCGTCGGTGGGGTAGAGGACCAGGGTGCAGGCGTTCGCCCCAAACTCTAGAACAGGTCCCGGACGGTTGGACTCGCCCACGCAGGCCACGTTGAGGCGGGGGGCTTGGGCGTAGGCCGAGAGATAGGCGGGGTCGGAGCGGAGGTCGCGGGGGGCACAGGCTGTGAGGAGCGCTAAGGCGGCGAAGGGGAAGAGGAGACAGGGCTTCACAGCGCCATTATGCCTGGGTTTGAGGAGGGGTTGATGGGAGGGTTAGAGCGGCAAGTACGTTACCGTGTTTGCCATCTCTTCGGGCGTGTTGATTTTGGCGACTAGCTCGAGGTCTTCCACGCACTTCCCGACGCTCAACCGCTGCTGATGCCCATAAACGACTCCCGCGAAGAAAATTCCTGATTCCAAGCGTTGATGGGCTTCGGCGAGCATGTCAGCGTCGAAAGATTAAAACTCGTCCCAGCTCGCCCGCTCGGGTAAGAAGTTGGTCGTCGGGGAGGGTTCTCGAGCCGTCTTCTTGGGCCGTCAGCAGGTCCACACCGCGTTTTCGCAACTCGGTAGCTACCGGCCCGTAAACGTGGACATCGAAGTAAAACCTGACCACCGTTAGCCTTGGTTTTGCTTGTGCTGAAGCAGCTTCTCGCGTAGAGCTTTGCTGCGCGGGTCTGGGTTCTGCTGCATCGCTTCGGCGAAGGCCGCGCTTTCGGCGATCTGCCGGTCTATCTCCTCGGTATGGTCGTAGTAAAAGGCCAGCGCCGAGTGAATCTGGCTCAGGCTGAGGTGAGGAAACTGCTCGTGGAGCTGTTCGGCATCCCAACCCTCTGCCTTATGGGCTGCAATCGGAATACACAGCTTGAAACCCGTGCCCTCGATGACAGAGTTCCCCGGTCATTGATGACAATATGCGGGTAGTTGGTGGCGACGACCATAGCTCGAGGGTGGTACAAGCCTATCTGACAGCATCGCCAAGCATATACTCCTTGAAATCTTGCAAGGGTGCATCAAAATCATCGGCAATGTACAAGGCAGGCAGAGCACCATAGCCGCCGCGTTTCTTGGCCGGTGAAAGGCGAAAGGCGGTTCCGTCTTTGAGAATGACCACTTCTTCGCCTTTAGCGGCGGCCTCGAGCAACTCCTCGAGGTGTTCTTTGGCCTCTTGCACGGCGACTTTCACGCTTTGAGTATAGCAAGGCTCGAGGGTAGCACGGGGCTCGAGCCTTGGGCTAACCCTCCTCAGGGTTACGAGATTTTTCTTCCCAATTGTCCCAGTATCGTTTTGCGGCCTCATCAAGTTGATTGACCGTTACCCTCGCCCCTGTATCTAAGGCGAGGGTTGCAACACTGTATACGATGAACAACTTCCCAGTCAGGACAATCTAAAACCACTTGGTTCGCACTACTCTCAGTTGAACCGAAGTACAAAATCTCAGGCTCGAAGGCCGCAATAGATTTCAGTTCGTGCTGGGTTGGCTCGCCCAAGTGGTTGATACTCAAAATGGGTGCAATCCTCAAGCTCGATAACAAAGCCTGAGCCTTCACTCTCAAACATTTCCCGCAAGTACAGAATCTCTATGTACACGCTCACTTTTCCAGGTACTTGCCCAGAGATGCCTGTAGCAACACCGTCATGGAACAAACCCCACCGGCTAGACATTTGCGCTTTATCCCTTCACTACTATATTCAACAGCTTCCCCGGCACGTAGATTTCTTTGACGACTTGTTTTCCCTCGAGCCAAACCTTCACGTTCTCGATGTCCCTGGCAATCCGCTTGATTTCCTCTTCGCCCGCATCGGCCCTCACAGTGGCCTTCCCGCGCACCTTGCCCGAGACCTGCACCACCAACTCGAAGGAATCAGCCACCAGCGCGGCTTTGTCCACTTCCGGCCATTGCGCCTGGAACACCGATTCAGAGTGGAACCAGTGCCACAACTCCTCGGCCATGTGCGGCGCGAAGGGGGCCAGCATCTGGATGTAGTAGCGAATCGCGGTGCGGTAGACCGGAGAAACCGGCCTCTCCTTGCGGTAGTCGTAAAGGGTGTTGAGAAACTCCATCAGGGCCGCGACCGCCGTGTTGAAGCGGAGGTTTTCGATGTCAGAGCCGACCTTCTCGAGCGTCGCGTGCATCTTCTGGTAGAGGGCTTTGTCGGCCCCGGCCAGGGCTCCGGCATCCAACGTCTCCGAAGCTTTCTCGAGGTCGGCCCGGTCTTCGCTCACGCGCCTAAAAACCCGGTTGAGGAAGCGCCAACTGCCCTGCACGCCCTCGTCGGTCCAGATCATCTCGTTCTCCGGCGGGGCGGCGAAGAGGATGGTCACCCGGGCGATGTCCGCGCCCTGCTCGCGCACGAAAGGTCCCACCATCACCCCGTTGCCCAAGCTCTTGCTCATGGTAGCGGGCTTCCAGAAGTGCGTGGTGCCGTCCTCGGCGGTGCGGAGTTCGGCCCCGGAGCGCCGGGCTTCGCTCACCGACAGGGTTTCGGGCAGCTCGAGCTTGCTGCGGCGCTCGTTGGTCTTAAAGCGGATTTGCTCGCCCTCGATTTCCACTTCGCCGACATCGGTCCAGCCCTGCACCATGCCCTGCGTGAACAGGCCCTCGAACGGCTCCTGGACTTCCACCATCCCCTGGTCGTGGAGAAACTTAGTGAAGAAGCGGCTGTAGAGCAGGTGCAAAATCGCGTGCTCGATGCCGCCGATGTACTGGTCCACCGGCATCCAGAAGTTGGCCTTCTCCGGGCTGAAGGGCTGGGTTTCGTCGTGGGCGTCGGTGTAGCGCAGGTAATACCACGAGGAGTCCATGAAGGTGTCGAGGGTGTCGGTGTCTCGCCGCGCCTTACCGCCGCAGTTCGGGCAGGTGGTCTCATAGAACTCGGGGTGCGCCGCGAGCGGGCTCTTGCCCTTGGGACGGATGTCGTCCACGTCCTTGAGGGCGGGCAGCTCGACGGGCAGTTGCTCGTAGGGTACGGGGACGATGCCGCAGGTGTCGCAGTAAATCATCGGGACCGGCGTGCCCCAGTAGCGCTGGCGCGAGATGAGCCAGTCACGCAGGCGGTAGTTCACCTTGCCCTCGCCGATGCCTTTTTCTTCCATCCAGGCGATGATTTTCTTCTTGGCGTCCTCCATGTAGAGGCCGTCGAGGAAGCCCGAGTTGATTGCGGGGCCATCCTCGGTGTAAGCCTTGCCGCTGAAATCAGCGGGTGGCTGGACGGTGCGGACGATCTCGAGGCCGAACCGCTCGGCAAACTCCCAGTCGCGCTCGTCCTGACCGGGAACGGCCATGATCGCGCCGGTGCCATAGCCGTAGAGCACGTAATCCGCAATCCATACCGGGATTTCCTTGTTGTTGGCGGGGTTGATGGCATACGCGCCGGTCCAGACCCCGGTTTTCTCTCGGTCTTCCTTCTGCCGGTCCACCTCGCTCTTGAGGCGGGTGGCGGCGATGTACGCGTCCACCTCGGCCTTTTTATCCGGCGTAGTCAGTTCGGCAACGAGCGGGTGTTCCGGAGCCAGCACCATGAAGGTCGCGCCGAAAATGGTGTCGGGGCGGGTGGAGAACACGCGAATCTTTTTATCCAAACCCTTCACCTGAAAATCGAACTCGGCTCCGGTGCTCTTGCCGATCCAAGCCCGCTGCATGGCCTTGACCTTTTCGGGCCAGCGCGGGAGATGGTCGAGGTCATTCAAGAGCCGTTCGGCGTAGTCGGTAATTTTGAGATACCACTGCTCGAGCTCCCTTTTCTCGACCAGCGCCCCGCTTCGCCAGCCGCGCCCATCAATCACCTGCTCGTTGGCGAGCACGCTCTGCTCCACCGGGTCCCAGTTGACGTAGCTCTTTTTGCGATAGGCGAGCCCTTTCTCGTACATCTTGAGAAAAATCCACTGGTTCCACTTGTAGTAGTCGGGCGTGGCGGTAGTAACTTCGCGGCTCCAATCGTATTGAATACCCATCAGGCCGAGCGATTCCTTGCTCTGGGCAATGTTGCCAAAAGTCCACTCGGCGGGGCTCACGCCGAACTTGAGCGCGGCATTTTCAGCCGGTAAACCAAACGCGTCCCAGCCGAAAGGATGAAGCACCGAGTATCCCTGTTGCACACGGAACCGGGCGAGTACGTCGCCCATGGTGTAGTTCTTCAGGTGGCCCATGTGCAGGTCGCCCGAGGGATAGGGGAACATCACCAGGATGTAGGCCTTCTTAGTCCCATCGCTGCCCTCCAGGCGCGGCACAGCCGCGTCGCCTACGGCGATACCCTCCGTGGCCTTGAGGAGGCCGATTTCCTGCCAGTATCGCTGCCAGCGGGGCTCGAGTTCGTGGGGGTTGTACTTGTCGGTGGTGGGAACCATGCTTTCTCCTAAGTTTCAACAGGCTATTCTATGGGTTTGGCGCGGGTGTGGGTAGCGCTGGGGGAAGCCACACCTGAGATAAAAAATTCCCCCTTCAGGCCGAAGGGGGAGACTCCCAAACCAATGGGCCTCCCCTAAGTTAGCTCTAGCCGACGGGCGAACTTCATGGGTTCATGATAGCACGGTTTTGTGCGCCGAGGCAAAATAACGTCATAAACCAAACACCCTGGCAGGGCCAGAGTGCGTTTAGGGCTTTGTTTTACCGAGATTGCCAGTGAGCCGGGACGGAGCGGACACAGAGAAGGTCCGGGGCTCATCCTGCCCGGGGGTCTTTGCGCCGGGTTCCCACCGCGCTCATCGCCGCCGCTCCCGCCGGTTGTTCACCGCGTTGCTACCGGAGTTAGAGGTGGTCGCTGAACTGCTCGAGCCCGACGAATTTGTCGGGCAGGGTTGCGGGAACTTCAGGGGGCCTTTTCCATATGGCCCCAGTTTGCGAGGCGAGGGGGAAACTTTGGCGAGATGCCTAACAAAAAACCGGCCCTGGGGGCCGGTTTTTATCCTTTAGGACGCTTACTTGTAGAGGAAGCAGGCGCGGAACTTGGCGATGCTCTTCTTGCCGATGCCCTTGACCTTGGCGACCAGCTCGGCCTCGTCCTTGTAAGGGCGGTCTTTGATGATGGCTTCGGAGGTCTTGGGGCCGATGCCGGGAATCTTGTCTAAGTCGGCAGCGGTGGCGGTGTTGACGTTCACCGGTTTGACCGGGCAGGTGGTGGCGGTGCTGGTGCTCGAGGTGTTGGTGGTGCTGGTTTTGTTGGAGTTGCTCTGGGCCAGTACCGAAGCCCCCGCGATGGCCAGCGAAGCCAGGGCCAAGACCAAGATATTCTTCTTCATAATCCCTCCTTTTGCACCCTTATAGGGTCGCGTTCAGCAGTTTTTGGGCTCGCGGTGAAGCTGAGATGAAACATACCGCGCCCCTTATCTTGAGGCTTGGTTATGCAAAAGTTGTGCAACAGAAGGTCAAAGGTTGGCTCGCCCTCCTAGACTGGTTTAGCGTTCGCCGCTCGAGGTTGAGCGTTTTTGGGGTTCGACGGGTTGATTCAGCCGCAAGCCCATCACCAGGTGCTGGGTATCGCGGCCCAGCCAGGGCCGCCACAAGGCGCTCTTGTACTCGCTGAGGATGGCGAAGCCGAATTTTTGGTACAGCCCGATGGCCGCGGTGTTTTCCCTGGTGGTGGAGAGCTGCACGCCCGCCACGTTCTTCCCCGCCAAACAGTCCAGGTAGGTCTCCATCAGCCGGTTGCCCAAGCCCAACCCCCGCGACTGGGGCAGCAGGTTGATGTGAAGCTGGGCTGGATACACCTCGGGCGAGGCCAGATGTGAAGGATAGCGGGTCATCCGCAGCAGATAGGGCAGGCTCCGCCCGAGGCCGCTGTACTGACCCCCAGCGGCCCGCAGCAACAGGTGAGGGAGGTGCGTCACGATCCAGCTCTGGTAGCGCCGTAGGTCGCAGGTCCCCAGGATGTAGCCTAGCGGCTCTTGCCCTTCGTTTTCCGCTATAAACCCGCAACAGCCCGCCCCGGCCACATAGGGCCACACCCACAGGTCGCGAAACAACCCTGCGGAGGGGAAAAAAGCCTCGGCACTGGACCCAAAAAAACCGGTGGCGTAAGCGATCCTTCCCAGCGTTTCTAGGTCCTCTGGCTTCACCTCCCGCACATGCACTCAGCGATAATACTCCGGTGCGCCGCAGACGAATTAAGAAGCGCTACTTGCTGATGCTCATTGTCGTCACCGCCTTCTTGGTGATCAACGCGCCGGGTTTGTTCTCGGTGGGCTACCGGCTGTACTACGGCTCGAGGGTGCAAACCCTGCCCCAGGCGCTCATCTTCAACCCGGCAGACCGCCTGCTGGTACTCTCACCGCACCCCGACGACGAGTCGCTGTGCTGCGCCGGGGCCATGCAGCAGGCCTTGAAGGCCGGAGCTAAGGTTTACGTGGTTTGGTTTACCGGTGGGGACGGCTTCGAGTGGGATGCTATCCTGCTCGACCGTACCCCGCGCCCCGGTGCCGAAGCCCTGCGCAAGCTGGCCGTGACCCGCCAGGCCGAAGCCAGGGCCGCCGCGAAGGTGCTGGGTATCCCCGAGGCCAACCTGTTTTTCCTGGGCTATCCCGACCGAGGCCTGAGCCGATTGCTGCTGGGCTACCGCACCAAGCCCTACACCAGCCGCTACACCCTTCTCTCTTGGGTGCCCTACGATGGAAACCTGGCACCGGGCAGCCTTTATACCGGGGAGAATTTAGAGCGCGACTTTAGAACCGTCCTGGAGCGGATTCAGCCCACCCAAGTGCTAGCCCCTAGCCCACGGGATGCCCACCCCGACCACCGTGCGGTGGGCGAGCTGGCGATCCAGATATTCGGCGAGCGCGGGGAGAGCGGCAAACTCCGCTACTGGATCGTCCACGGCGGCCTCGAGTGGCCGCTGCCCAAGGGTCTGCACCGCAACTTGCCGCTCGAGGTACCGCCCCGCGGACAGGGACTGGACTGGACCTACCTGCCGCTCACCCCCGAGGAGACCACCAAAAAGCTCGAGGCCATCCAGGCCCACCGCACCCAAACCAGGGTGCTGGGCCGGTTTCTCCTGGCCTTCGTGCGGCAGAACGAGCTGTTCTCGACCACGCCGCTGCCGTAAAAAGCGCCGAGGGTCGAGCGTCGAGAGCCAAAAGCGGGTGTGTGCCGTAGGGTGTGGGTTGTCTGAGATCTTGCACTTATTCGCCCACTTGAAAA
>PSMF01000040.1:0-27453 GCA_040290005.1 Meiothermus sp. | reverse complement strand
TCGAGCCCTACCCGCACCAGCTTGCGCATCAGGTCTTCGACCTGCCCGGCCTCCGCCAGCAGCACCAAGGGCTTTTCCTCCGGCAACAGCCAACTGGCCCAGGTGGAGAAACTCCGGCCCGCCGGGATGTTAATGGCCCCTGCGAGGTGACCCTCAGCAAAAGCGGTCTTGGTGCGGGTATCCACCAGCAGTGCTCCCTCAGCCCGAAGCTGTTGAAGCTCCCTGGAGCCGAGGCGCTGCGGCGCGGGCAAACTGCCCAGAACCGGCATCCCATCGCGGTTGAGCCGCTTCATCCGGGTGAAGTAGGTGGGAGCCTTGGGTTGGCCCTGCAAAAGGGCTTTGCCAAATTGCTCGCGGCCCCCCTTTTGCAAATGCCCGGCCCACCAGGCAAAGCGCCGCTCGTAGCCCACCGTCGTGTTGGGCGCCGCCCCCAGGGCTTTGCCGCAGGCCGAGCCTGCGCCGTGGCCGGGCCAGACCTGCACGTAATCGGGCAGGCTCAAGAACTGCTGCCGCAGGCTCTCGAACATCTGCTGCGCGCCGATTTGGGCACTCCCCACCACCCCCACGGCCTCCTCGAGCAAATCCGGGCGGCCCAGGTCGCCCACGAAGACAAAATCCCCGGTGAGGGCGATGCCCGGTTGGTTTGAACTGGCCCCGTCGGTGACGAGAAAGCTGAGGTGCTCAGGGGTATGGCCGGGGGTGTGCAGGGCTTTTAGCCGAACGTTCCCCAGCCGGATTTCGTCCCCGTCTTTGAGGAGCACGTGCTTGAACCCTTCCAGGCCGCGGTATTTCCAATCTGCGTCTCCCTCGTCCGAGAGGTAGAGGGTAGCCCCGGTGGCTGCTGCCAGCTCCCGCGCCCCGCAGAGGTAGTCGGCGTGGACGTGGGTCTCGGCCACCCCGACGATGCGCAGGTCCTGGGCGGCGGCCAGCTCGAGGTAGGTGTCCACGTCCCGTTTGGGGTTCACCACCATCGCCTCGCCGTTCTCCTGGCAACCCAGCACATAACTGGCCTGGGCCAGCCCTTCCTCGTAAACCTGGCGGAAAAACATACCCTGATGGTATATCCCCGCAGCGCATCCTGTGGAGTCGGGCAGTGGGAGCGTGCCGAGACAAAACCGGTGGTTACAGTGCAGGCCAGACCAGCACTTCTTCGCCCACGCTCAGGTTGTGAAAAAACAGCATCTCCGCCGAGAGCAGCAGCCGCGCACCAGCTCCCGGCGCGGGCTCCACCGGGATGCGCACGGCCCCGCCGCCGGTCTTCACCTCGAGGCTGGCGAAAGCCCCGTAGTGGTCGCGCCAGGCCCGCAAAAGCTGGGTGTCTATGCGGGCGGCGGGGTCCTCGCCCGCCAGCCGCTCGACGGTGAGCCGCACCGTGCGGGGGGTGCGGCTGGTGACGTGGACCAACCCCAGCCGCGCTAGGTGGCTCACGTTGGCGGCCACGGTCTCGCCGGACAGGCCGCTGCGGGCGGTGAGGTTCAGCAGGCTGAGCGGCTCCTTCAGGTGGCGCAACAACTCGAACTCCTCGGGCGAAAGGGTGAGGTGGCTAGCCCGCACTGGGTCAGCCACCTCGATCTGGTCGAAGGGGCTCAGGTCGAGCTTGGCGTCTATAAAGCGGATGGCTTCGAGCAGGTAGTTTTCCAGCGGCCCCTCGAGGCTTGACCTGGAGGCCCGCTCCCCCTCGAGGTAGCGGAACTTGCCCTCCTTGAGGGCCAGAATCTGGAACAGCCCATCGCGGCCCGACTGCCCCTTGTACTGGGCGTGGACCGGCATCCCTTTTTCTAAAAAAACCTCGCCGCCCGGCACCCGGAAAACCCCGCTCCTCGCGGCCTGCGAGAGGAGCTGCATGATCTCGATGGGGCCAAGAAGCTCGAAGGTGCCTTCCATTGCGCCAAAGCCTAGTTTAAGGAGGGTTGGGGTAAGAAAAGCATGGGATGCCCCAAAGGTGAAAAAGGTAAAGAGGAGAGCAGACGACGTTAAGACAATGTTTGGGGGTTGTGCGACCGGGGCACACCCACGCGCTTCAGGATACAAGGACCAAAACCGGGGTGGGCGTTCAAATCTGCGCGCCAGCGTTATATTAAGACTTTCCCGGAATTCTGAGGGCTTGGGCCTGGAAAAAAGCCTCCAAGGCCCGCTCGAGGCTCGCGTACACCGCCTCAAAATCGGCGATATCCCCGTAGTAGGGGTCGGGGACTTCGGCCCCCTGAAGGCCGCTCAGGTCCAGCACCAGCCGAGGCTTGCCCGCGTGCTGGGGGAAAAGGCGCTCGAGGTCGCGCAGGTTCTCCCGGTCCATCACCCAGATGTAGTCGTAGCGGCTCATGTCCTCGGGCTGAATCTGCCGGGCGCGATAGGGGAAATCGGCATTCTCCTTGGATAGCACCCACTGGGTGCGGGAGTCGGCGCTTTGGCCGGTGTGCCGGTCGCCAATCCCGCAGGAGTCCACTTCGAACTCAGCTTCCAGTCCTCGTTCGCGCAGCATCCGCCGGAAAATACCTTCGGCTATCGGGCTGCGGCAGATGTTGCCCGCGCAGACAAACAGGACTTGAGTCAGCGGGGTTATCTTATCGGCTCCGGGATTGCCTGTATGTTTATACGACTTAGCCTCTTCAGGCAGCCGTGAATCCCTTATGCCACAGCCAGGACTACAGCTTGAGGATGACCGCCTCGTTGGGTCGCAGCTCGAGCCGGTCTCGCACCTTCTCGTACCGGTCGAGGTGGCTCGAGAGCAAGATTTCGCCCTCTGGGACGCTGATGGTTTTGGCCTCGCTGGTGAAGTTCAGCGCCACCAAGACTTCGCCGCCGCGCAAGTAGGCAAACACACCCTCGGGGGCCTTGTAGGTCTGGTAGTCGCCTTCGAGCAGCGCCCGCGTCTCCTTCCGCACCACCAAGAGGGTACGCACCAGGGTCAGCATGGACTCAGGATCGGCGTCCTGAGCTTCCACATTGCGTTCCTGGTAGTCAGGATTGACGGGGAGCCAGGGTTCCTTGGTGCTAAAACCGGCGTAGGCATAGGGCGTCCACTGCATGGGGGTGCGCTCGGGGTCGCGTCCGGGGTCCAGGCCGTGTTCGCCCGCGCTGCCTTTTTGCCGCAGGGCCGCGGGGTCTTGCACCTTCTCGGGTGGGATGTCCCCGTCCACCATGCCGATCTCGTCGCCGTAATACCACGTCGGCGAGCCCCGCAGGGTGAAGAGCATCGTGGCCGCGACCCTGGCCTGCTCACTGCCGATGCGGGTCGCCAGCCGGTGCTGGTCGTGGTTTCCCAGCACCCAGTTGGGGGTGGCGAAGGAGGGCAGGCTGGCCTCGTACTCCTCGACGATGCTGCGCAGGTTTTCCGCCGTCCACTTGGGCATCCCCCGGAAGATCAGGTGGAAGTTGAAGGGCAGGTGGCAGCTCGCGGCCTCTGCGGTGCCGTAGTAGGGCATCAGTTGCTCGTAGGGCAGGTAGATTTCGCCCACCATTACCCGGTCGCCCTCGAACTCATCCATCACCTGCCGCATCTCCCGCACGATTTCTCGGGTTTCGGGCTGATCTTCCTGATAAATGTGCAGGTGGCGGAAGCGGTCGATCTCGCCGGGTTTCCAGTCGGGGTTATCAGGCTCGTCGCGGAAAAGGGCGTCTTCGACCAGGAGCCAGATCACGTCAATGCGGAAGCCGTCAACGCCCTTCCTGAGCCAGAACCGCATGGCCTCGTACATTGCCTCCCGCACCTCAGGATTGCGCCAGTTGAGGTCGGGCTGCTCGGGGAGGAACTGGTGCAAGTAATACTGCCCGGTCCGCTCGTCGAGCGTCCAGGACGGACCGCCGAAATAGGCCATCCAGTTGTTGGGAGGGCCTCCGTCTGGGGCGGGGTCGCGCCAGACGTACCAGTCGCGCTTGGGGTTATCGCGGGAGGAGCGGGATTCTTTGAACCACTGGTGTTGGTCGGAGGTGTGGTTGGGTACCAAGTCAATAATCAGCTTCATACCCAGCTTGTGGGTCTCGTTGAGCAGCGCGTCAAAGTCCTTCAAGGTGCCAAATATTGGGTCTACGTCGCAGTAATCCGCCACATCGTAGCCGAAGTCTTTCATCGGCGACTTGTAAAAAGGGGAGAGCCACAGGCAGTCCACGCCGAGGTCTTTAAGGTATTGCAAACGGCTGCGAATCCCGTTCAGGTCGCCGATGCCGTCGCCGTTAGAGTCTTGAAAGCTGCGCGGGTAAATCTGGTAAATCGTCGCGGTTTTCCACCATTCCATAGCACCCTCAAGGATATTCCACCGGCCCCTACTTGACTAACATAGGTCGGGTTCCAGCGTCCGTTTCCCGTCCTCCGACCCTCGAGGAGGTTTCCTAGCGCTGCGTCAGCCAGAGCCTGCTGTAGGCCATCAGATATGCGGGGGCCACGGCCTCAGTGATATGGTCGTAGGGCTGGACAATCCCCGCGTCGCGCAGGGTGTCCCACGGCAAAGGCTGGTCGTGCTCGCTGAAGTTGTAGACCTGCACCATCATGCCCTGGGGGTGGTCGCGCCGCAGCACCAGCAGGTGCGGGTTGGGTTGCCAGAGGGCTCTGGTCGGGAATGCCGCGTGCAGATGGGGGGTGCGAGCCTTGGCCTCTAAAAGTCTCTTCAGACCGAGGAAAACCCGTTGTTCAATTGTTCCGTCCTGATGGCGCTTTTCTGCTTTGCCCCAATCCATCTTGGGACGGTGCAGCCAGCGGTTATCGTCCTTGTGGGCAGGGTCTTGGATGTAATTGTAGTCGTTCAAATACCCCAGCTCGTCGCCCATGTAGATCAAGGGGAAGCCCTCGCCGTAGCCGATATACACCGCGTGGGCCAGCAGCAGACGCTCGAGGGCCAGGTTGATCAGCTTAGGGTTGCCCGACTCGAGCGCGGCCTCCAACCCCGCCATGCTCGCGGCACTCCCTGAGGTGCGGCGGTCGCCGGTATCCGGGTTGTCCTGGAAGTGCATCCCGCGAGAGAACGAACCCGGAAAATCGCCTTTGTAAAAGTCGGAGAGGAAGCGCCGGTGCGCGGCCCCGTTCAAGCCCTGTGCAGCAGCATCGGTGTCCGAAATCGCCCAGCCGATGTCGTCGTGCAGCCGCAGATAGGTAGCCCAGGCGGTGCTGGCAGGCTTCTCGGGGAAGCGGGTCAGGGCCTGAGTGAAAAGCCGGGTATCGCGGCTCGCCAGGCTCGACCAAATCTGCACCATCAGGGTGTTGTGGTAGGCGATTTCCGAGACCTTGCCGTAGTGTTCCCCTTGGCCCAGGTAGGCGATTAAATCCTCCGGCGATACGATGGCTTCGGCCTTGAACGCCGCCGCCGGGGCGCCGATCCGCACCGCCGCCCGCAGGGCCTGGGTCAGGGCGTGAACCTCGGGCTGGTTCTGGCAGTTGGTGCCCATCCGTTTCCAGGTGAAGGCGATGGCATCCAGGCGGAACACGTCCACGCCTTTGTTGGCAAGCCAGAGGATGAGGTCTAAATATTCCAGGAATACATCCGGGTTGCTCCAGTTAACGTCCCACTGCCAGCTATTGAAGGTCGTCCAGACCCAGCCTCCCGCCGCCTCGTCCCACGTGAAGTTGCCGGGGGCGAAATCGGGGAAGACCTCGGGCAGGGTGCGCTCGTACTGATCGGGGATCGTGCGGTCGGGGTAAATGTAGAAATAGTTGCGGTATCTCTCCTCCCCGCGCCGGGCCGCCTCGGCCCAGGGGTGCTCCCTAGCCACGTGGTTGAGCACCAAATCCAGGCACAGGCTGATGCCGTGGTGCCGCAGCGCGGTGGTGAGGGCATCGAGGTCTTCCATGGTTCCCAGGTCAGGGCGAATCTTGCGGTAATCCGCTACCGCGTAGCCGCCGTCGCTCTCGCCTTCGCGGGGCAGCAGCAGGGGCATCAGGTGCAGATAGGTCACCCCCAGCTCTTGCAGATAGGGAATTTTTTCGATCACCCCCCGCAGGTCGTCGGCGAAGCGCTCGGTGTAGGCGATGTAGCCTACCGTCCCCGGCTTCTGGAACCAGTCGGGGGTGTGGATGCGCTGTGCATCGAGGGCTTGTAGCTCGGCGGGGCGTTCTTTTAGGTTGCGCCGTAAAATCTCCGCGATCTGCGGCAGAACCTCGTCGGCGTTGGGGTAGACCTCTTTTAGCCCGCTCAGCAGCTCGGGCAAGTAACGCCCCACCCTGGCTCTCAAGTCGGCGGAACGGTAGGGCTCAAGTCGCAGTGATGCGCTAATCGTCGAGAAAAAGTCTTCGGCCTTCATCCGCTCCATATTCTAATGACCGGTCTCGAGCTTCAGCAAAGTGGTGCAAAGGTCTTAATCTTTTCCCCTTCCTGAGTAACGCCCTTTAGATGGGGTTAATCCAAAAAAGGTAGGGGCTACCCCCAAGATACAGTTTAGAAGGGAGACCTGTACCTGGGTACGGTAAAGGAGAACAGATGCAACGAAACGCACACTTTTCGCTGCTGGGGGTAGCCGGTTTGCTGCTGGGCGGTTGTGGGGCGCTCGGCGGGTTAAGCGGGGGCGGAAGCACACCTATAGACTCTTTGGCCCCGCTTTCCACCGAGCACCCCCTGTACAAGCAGGGGTTGAGCCGTGACAATGCCCCGCTGGTGGCCCGCTACTACTGGGCTAATAGCGTCAACCGCAAAATCAACGACAAAGATATGACTGTGGACGAGGCGAACTACGGCGGGCTCAGGTACAGGCCGCGCCAGAGCAACTACAAGGGCTTCGAGGGCTGGGATATTTTCGAGGTTCAAGTCTGGACCGATGAAACCCGCAGCGACTTGGTGCGTGTGCAGCTCAACCGCGATGCCAGGGTGACGGTGGTCTGGGAGGACAGCGCCCTGTGGCTGGCGGGCTGGCAAAAAGGCGGCCTGAGCACCTCAGGCAAGACCTATAACACCTTCACCAAGGACTTCCGCGCGGGCGAGATCGCGCTGGGTTCCCCGACCACCGGCTCCAAAGGCAAGGACTCCGCGCGCTACTTCGTGCTGCTCGCCGAGCGGGGCGGGGCGGCCTCTAAACCGCCCGCGCTGCCCGCCGGGATTGCTGAGAGCGACCGCCCGCAGCCCAACAGCACCTGCCCGGACTGGCTCGAAAACACCTGGACGGTGAAGCAGGTCTACGGCATCACCGCCCCCGACGGCCAGGACTACAAAACCTGGCACCCGCAAGTAGACCCCATCTATTGGTGTTACTACGGCCACGACCATGGCTCCGATCCCTCGCTGGTGGGCTATAAACCGGCCTTCGAGTATGTCGCTAAGCGCTTCAACGACCAGCCCGAGTTGCACGTGGGCTTCAAGGGCTTTGCCATTCGCGACGAGGGGGCTAACCAGGGTTGGTACATCAACGTCCACTCCGAGACCGGGGTGCAGACCAGGGCCTGTGCCCGCTTTCACACCGTGGTGGTCGCCGTCACCGACCTCAAAACAGGTGAGTTGAAAGCGGAACTGGCCTACAAGGGGGATTTCGGGGCTACCATCTCCAATCGTGACAACAATCCTCCGGTGAACCTCACCTGTACCGATCCCAAAACCGGTCAGCCGGTCACCCAAACTCAGATTCAAAGCCAAACCGAATCCTCCAAAAACGTCCGGGTTTCCGGCAACGGCCAAGACCCTGGCGGCTACGAAAACTGGCACGGCGGCGGGAATACCGCGTTGGGCATGAGCTTTTGGGGCGACGACAAAAACCCCACTGGCACGGCGCTGAACATTGACATCCGTAACCCCACCACCTTCTGTGCCGACAACACCTGTGCCAGTGTCCGGTCTACCGGCGATGTTGCCGACGAGCGCACCATACGCTTTGCTAACCTGCGCATTCAGTATACCGACGCCATCGCGGCTTTGGACAAAGCGGATGGCAAGCAGGACGGTTACTTTTGGACCGACCTCTACGGTGAACCCCTCCCTGCGGGCAAAAACCCCGGCGACCCTGGAACCATCCGCCAGTTCATCAAGCCGGGCTTCGACTCCGGCACAGGCGATGGTGTGGGCTTGCGCGACAGTTACAGCACCGAAGATGCCTGGCGCGGTGTATACAAGCAGGATTTGGGCGTGCCGAGAATCGGTCTCGAGAATGGCCTGACCGGTCAGAACTAGGCGAACCGAGGAAGAGAGCGGGTATAGGCCCGCTCTCTTCCTTTGCGCACAAATTAAGTCTTGGGGATGGTGGTAGCAGTAATCCCCCACTCCCCTAGCAATCGTCCCCAGCATTCGTCGGGAAGACCAGAACTGATTGGGTTACGTCTACGGCGAGGGGCAGGGTGGGATTATTTTTACTGCGGCTTCCAGGTAAAAGTCGCGGCGTAGGAGTCTTGGTTTCGAGTGTCGCCGTTTTTGTCCTGGCCGGTGGCCTGGATGGTGAAGTAGGGCTGGTTGAGGTCGGGTGGTGCGGTGATTTTCACGGTCTTGGAAGTGCTTCCCTCGACCACGAAATTGGGCTCGGAGCAGATCACGCCGCTCGGGCTGCTGAAGATGAACCGCACTTTCTTTGTGCTGCTCGAGGTGATATTCACTGTCACCGTTAGATCAACACTCCCGCCCGCTTTGGAGATGTAAAAGTCGGTCGGTTGAGGGTTTTTGGCGTCTCCGGGTGTGGGATTATAGGTCACCGTGAACATCTTTTGCACAGGTGTAGGGTTGCCACCTCCGCCCCCGCCATTGTTGCCGTTATCCTTGCTGCCGCAAGCCGCCAAAAGCCCCACGAGCACGAGCCAAGAGGCTAGTTGTGCTTTCATGGGCGAAGTGTAGCATGGGGTATACCGGTAAGGCCCTTATATAAACATTAAGGTTACGTCCTAAGTCGGAAATGGCCCGTTTTGCCGTGGCTCGCCCCGTATGATGTGCCCCATGAAACGCTTCTGGCTTTTGCTGGCGGTGCTCTTTGGCCTCTCCGCCCTCGCCCAGAACTCCAAACCCTTCGCCTTCGCCGGAGCTAGCCTTAACTTCCAGTGGATTGATGGGATCGGCCTCACCGGCCTGCTGCTCCAAGGCGGAGCCTACAACCTGCTCGGCGATGCCACCCTGCGCGGGAGCATCGGCCTGGGATTGTCGCCCACCAACTACTTCGAGCTAGGGCTGGACGTGCTGGTTCCCTTGGACCGAAACCGCTTCACGCCCTACGCCGGGGCCGGTTTGGGTTTCGTAAACTTCACCGGCACCAGCTTTCTGGGCCTGCGGGGCATCGTGGGGGCGGACTATACCGTCAATAGTGATATCGGCCTGATCGGTGAGGTGGCCCCGGTGCTGTATTTGGTCAACGGTGGCACGGCCTTTGGCATTCAGCTCCGGTTCGGGGTGAATAAGCTGTTCTAACGATGAGTTAAAGATGCCTATAAGTGGGAAGCTAAAAGATTACGTCCAGCACAAGGATTATTGACAGCTTGTTTTTGCCCTCCCTGACAGAAGTTTGCTTTTGGCCTTAGCTTCCTGCCTTGCTCATCGCTCATTGCCGGTCGCTTATGACTAATTACTGTTGTGAGCAATACAACCACCCTTTGCTCCTGGGCGTAGCCTGTAACTACCGTGGATACCCGCCAAGCCCTGTTAGAAAGGGCACGTAAAGCTTTCGCTGAGAGAGGGTACGCGGCTACTAGCCTCGAGGGCCTCGCCAAAAGTTTGGGTCTGACCAAAGCTGCGGTGTACCACCACTTCCCTTCCAAGCGGGCGTTGCTAGAGGCTTTACTCGAGGAGGCGGCCCAGGAAACCGAGCGCCTGTTGGCGCAGCCGGGCTCGCTGTTCGAGCGACTGATGGCGGTGGCGCTGGCTTATCGCTACCAAGTCGAACCCCTCACCGCCCTGATGACCGCCCAGTCCGGGCGGCGCGGCGGCGACCAGAAGGCCGCTCAGCTCGCGCTTGGGGCTATGCTGCGGGGCATCGAGCAGCTCAGCCGGGTGCTTGAGCAAGCCGTTCCAGGCCACGGTGCGCGGCTGGCGGTGATCTACGCCTCCATCGTCCACGGCACCTACATGACCGTTCAGCACATGCCAGGCCAAGCGGTCGAAGAGCTGCTGAATGAGGGGGTAGGGGTGTTCGTGCGGGGGATAGCCATGAGTCATGAGTCATGAGCCAAGGCTGTTGAGGGTCAAGGGTCGAGAGGGAAGGAGGCCCGTGGCTAGCGGCCTGTGGCAAGTGGAAACAACTTCCACAAGCTACGAGCCATTTTTTCCCTCGACCCTTAACTCTGGACCCTCGACATTTTTTGCTCAAATTTCAGCCTCGCTTCAGATACCGTGTGAGACAATATCTCTATGCCTAAAGTTCTGCTCGTTGAGGACGATCCTGGGGTGCGGGAAGCCCTCAAGCTCGGTTTGGAACTCGAGGGCTACGCCGTGACTGAGGCCGGGAGTGGTGCTGAGGGGTTGCGCAAGATGGGAGAGGGGGCCGACGTGGTGGTGCTGGATGTGCTCCTTCCCGGTGGTGACGGCTTCGGCGTGCTGCGCGAGATTCGCCGGGTGAGCCCGGTTCCGGTGCTGATGCTCACCGCGCTCGACGAGGTGGAGTGGCGGGTCAAGGGTTTGCGCGAAGGGGCCGACGATTATCTGGTCAAGCCCTATGCACTCTCCGAACTGGTGGCCCGGCTCGAGGCCCTGTTGCGCCGGGGCAAGCGCGAGGAAGAGGTGCTCTCCTACGCCGACGTGGTGCTCTACCCGTTCCGGATGGAAGCGCGGCGCAGGGGACAGGCGCTCGAGCTGTCTCCCAAGGCCATCCTGTTGCTGCAATGTTTTCTTGAAAACCCCGAGCGTCTGCTGCCCAAGGAAACCCTGATGGGCCGGGTCTGGGGTGAGGAGGTCGAACCCAACACGCTAGAGGTTCACCTCTCGTCGTTGCGCCGGGCGATGGGGGAGCCGAACTTATTGCATACCTTACGGGGGCACGGGTATATCTTGCGGAAATAGGGTGTCGGGGGTGGGTGTAGGATGTCGGAAAAAGATGGAAGATTGGTCGTATGGCGAAGCTCGAGTCCTTTCAAGGGTTGAGGGTCTGGCAGTTATCAATGGACTTGGCTGAGGCCTGCTATCGGGTGACGCGGCGATTTCCGGGTGAGGAGCGCTTTGGCATGACTTCACAGATTCGCCGTGCGGCCGCGTCTGTTCCTGCCAACATTGCTGAAGGGTATTCGAGAGGCTCGAGAAAAGAATACGTGCAATTTTTATGAATTGCACACGGCTCTTTACGTGAGCTTGAACCCCACTTGATTCTTTGTACCCGCGTAGGTCTAGGTGAACAATTGGACCTCGAAACCCTGCAGCTCTTCTGCAATGAGTTCAGCAAAATGCTTCACGGCCTCATCCGCAGCCTTTCCCGACCCCCGACTCCCGCCCTCATGACCCTCCGCTTCCGCTTATTCCTCTGGCTCTTGCTGGCCCTCGGCCTGCTGCTGGTACCGCTGGCAGTTCTGACCGTTCGCCAAGCGCAAGAGGCGGTGCGGGGTACCTTAGAGCAGGCCATTCTCCTGCGCTTGGCCTTTTTGCAGAGCCAATCGGCGGGGAAATCGGTATCGCTGGAGCGGGTGCAAGAGTTGGTGCAGGAGTTCGGGGGGAATGGCTTCGTGCTGAACAACGAACAGTTCACCTTCACCACGCGGGGGAACTACACTCCCCCGGCTGATTTGCTCAAGACGCTGGGGATGGGTATTTCCTACCGCAAGATTCTGGGAGATACCTTGTGGGTGACGGTTCCCGAAGACCCCTATAAGGACACTCGGCGGGCCATTGGACTGGCGGTACCACTGCCCGAGGTGAGTGCGCTGCCTCGGCGATTGCTGACGTTATACCTGTGGGTGGGGGGTGCCCTCGGCCTGTTGGCTTTTGCGGTGGGGGCGTGGGGGCTCTCGAGTTCGCTGCGCCCTTTAGAGCGGGTCTCGCAGGAGCTGGCCCGGCGCGGCCCGGAGAACTTAGAGCCGCTGCCCCCGCCAGGGCTCCTGGAGGCTCGCCCCGCGGTGAGCGCCATCAACGACCTGATGAGGGAGCTGGGTGCGGCCTTCCAGCGGCTCAGGGTGCAGGAGCAATCGGCCAAGCGTTTCGCCTACGGAGCTTCGCATGAACTGCGCAACCCGCTGGCCGCACTCAAAGGCTACCTCGAGGTGCTCCAGCGGCGGCCCGACGAGCCGCGGGCCTTGACCGGCACGGTGCGGGAGGCCAGGCGGATGGAAGCGCTCTTGGAAGGGCTGCTCACCTTGGCGCGGCTGGAGGGGAGGGGCCGGGTCGAAGGGATCCCGCTCGAGCTCGCGGACTTTTTGCGCGAACGCTGCGATTGCCGGGTGGAAGGCGAAGCCGCCGTTCAAGCTGACCCGGCACTGTTGCGGGTGGCCGTGGAAAACCTGCTGGCGAACGCCCGCAAGCACGGTGGCGGGGTAGAGTCGGTGAGAATCGAGTCCCAAGGCCAGGGCGTGTGGCTATGGGTCTACGACGCGGGGCCGGGGTTTGAGGATGAGGTGCTGGGGCGGGCCTTCGAGCCTTTTGTCAAACGCAGCGATAGCGACGGGGTGGGGCTGGGTCTGGCGCTGTTGAGTGCTATTGCGCAAGCGATGGGCGGAGAAGCCAGGGCCGAGAATCGCCCCGCAGGCGGAGCTAGGGTGGGGTTGCGGCTGCCTTCAGCCTGAGTTAAGTCGAAGCCTGTAGCTTGCTTAAGGTGGAACACCCATCCTGGGGACATGAAAGGGTCAGAGTCCAAAACGGTCTGTGCCAACCGCTCAAGATGCCGCCTCGCTGCACTCGGGCGTTGCAAGGTTCATACTGGGAAGCGGGATTTGCGGCTTGAGGCATTGGCGGATGAATCGAGGGTGGGGCTCGAGGTCGGCGGAAGGAATGCATCCAAATCTGCGTAAACTCCTGGGGTTGGTGCTGTTTCTGGGGTTTGGCTTGGCCCAGAGCGTGATGCCGGTGCCCGACAACCAACAGCCTTTAGACCGCTGTCAGTTGGTCTTCTCCCAACTGAAGCCGATGTTTTTGTACGCCGAGCGCTTGGCCCCCGAACGCTTCCTGATTCGCGGGGTGTTGGGCCAGGTTGGGCTGCCGCTTACCCGCATCACCTTGAGCGGCGACCTCACCCCGGTTCCGCTGGGCCTGGAGGACTTAGCGGTGCAGGTGGTGCGCCCGTTCCTGGACCGGGGGCGCTTGCTCAACCAAGCTTCCAAGTTGTTCGATACCCTGGGTCAGGGCATCGCGCTGGGCAACTGGTACACCCAGGAACTCCGGGCCTATCGCTGTTATCTCACCTATCAGGGACGGGTGGTAGGAACGATACGCCTCGATTTCAACCTACAACCTGTTCCCGATTTGAAGCTGGTACAGGCCTATCGCCGCGCTCCGCTACGCTATCCCGCGCTCGAGCCGGTAGGTTTGCCGCCGCAGTAGCGTAGTAGATAGCGATGAGCTAAAGGCGCAGAGGGCATAGAGCCGAGGGCCTTTGACTTTGCTGCTCTCAGCCCTCTGCTCTTAGCTCTCTGCTTTTAGGCTAGTCGCTCATCGCTTCACACCGACGTACACTAAACCCGTGCATCTGATCGTGGGGCCGCCTGCTTCGGGGAAAACCGCCCGGCTGCTGGGGGTCGCGCGAGATTTTCTGCGGGAGCGCAAGCGGGTGTGGTGGATCGCCCTACCTGCGCAGCGGGGGTACGTGTACCGCCGCGCCACCGAGGCCGGAGCGGTGCTGGGCCTCGAGGTGCTGAGCTTTCAGCAGCTCTATTATCGGGTGCTCGCGGCGAGCTTTCGCCTCAAACCTATCCTCACCGGGCCGGGCCGGGTGGCGCTGGCGGGGGAAGCGCTGATCAGCGGACAAAACCCGCTGCCCACGCCGGGGGAAGCCCGGCTCTTCGCCCGCGCCATCGCCGAGGCCAAGCGCAACGGGGTACCCCCCGCGGAGATTCTTCCCACCAGCCCCGAAGCGCGGCGGCTGGGTCAGGTCTACGCACGCTACGAGGAACTCAAAAGCACCTGGGGGCGCTGGGATTACGACGACTTTCGTACCGCGGCCCTGGAGCTGCTGGACTCAGGGCAAGCCAACCTCGAGGCCGACCTAATCACCGTGGATGGCTTCCGCGAGCTGAGCCCTTTAGAGCTGAGGGTGCTCCAAAAGCTTGGGGAGCGCGTTCCGGTCTGGGTCAGTTTGCCGGAGACCCCGCCCGGATTCACCGCACACGAATCTTTGGCGCCGCGGGAGATTCGCACCCACACCTATCAAGCGCCCAACCCAGTTGCCGAGGCGCGCTGGATTTTGCGTTCGCTCAAAAAAGATTTGGTAGGCGGGTTTTCGCCGTTGGACCTTGCGGTGATCGCCCCTGAATCCCGGATTTCGGCGCTGCTGATTTTGGCCGATGAATACGGGGTTCCGCTGGTGGACCAAACTGCGGGCACGGCGGCGGAAACCCCAGAGGGCAGGCTGCTGCTGGAGTTGCTCGAGTTGCCCGATTACCCCACCCCTAGCCGCCTGCTGGCAATCCCCGAGCTGGCCGCGCTGGGCCGCGCCGCGCTCGAGCACTCGCTGGTGGGGCGTGAGGCGGTCACGCGGTTGGCGGCGCAGATGGGGATGCTCGAGGTGTGGAATGCCTGGCTGGAGCGCTTGGAGCCCAAAGGTGATTCGCTGCGCTGGGCCGCCGAACTCCTCGAGGCCCTCCCTGAGGTGCGCTACAGCCCGCGCCGCGCGACCCTGACCGAGCGGGCCAGGGAAGCCCACCGCATCGCCAGCGGGCCGGAGTTTCGCCAGTGGTGGTCGGCGCTCCTCTCTGAGACCTACGAGCCGCGCCGCCCGCCCGGTGGCATCGCCCTGCTCACGCCCAACCTGGCTTCCGGTGGGCGCTGGAAAAAACTCTATCTGAGCTACGCGGTGAAGGGTGCCTACAGCGCTGGGGAGCGCGAGGACTACTTTGTCCCCGAAGAGCTGCGAGCTTCGCTCGAGGTGGCTCTCGCCGAATCCATAAAGACGCAATCCCGTAAAGGGGCTTCTATAGGCGGAGGGGGTATAAGTATACTACCCAGACGTTTTTTGGGGCGGGACCGCACCCTATTTGCCGAGTTGCGCACGAGAGCGGAAGAAATCATCCTGACCTATCCCGAAGCCAGCCAGGAGGGGCCGCTCGAGCCCGAACCCGCGCTGGTGTATCAGCCTGCGGTGTTGCCCAAGCTGCCGCCCGCGAGCGTGCTCGAGGCCTCACGCGTGGTGCGGTATCAGGCAGCGTTGGGGAAGGTCAATCTGGGCACCGCGACGGTCGAGTCGCTGCGCCGGTTCGAGGAGTGTGGGCTGCGGTTTTGGGCCGAAAAATTTTTAGCAGAGCGAACCGAGGCCGAGTGGTGGCAGCGTTTGGTGGGCGAGTTGCGCAAGGCCGAAAAGCTGGTCCCGGCGCGGCTAGAGGCGCTGTGCGCGCAGTTCCCTCAGGCCGAGGGCTGGCTGCGGCATCAGTATCCAAGGCTCAGCGAGTTGAACTTAGGGTTTCGCCTCGAGGCCGCTCGCACGGCGGGCGGCACGGGTCTGCTGGCCCATCTCGACGGCGTGCTGCGCAAGAACGGCGAAGCTCATATCTATCGTTTTGTCGCGCCGGATTCCGCTGACGATGCCCGCGAGACAGTCCGCAGAAATCGCTGGACCGAGCGCTGGGCGGCGGGGTATCTGCTCTCGGCATTCGCTGGGCGGATTGTCAAAGTGTACCTCTGGGTGTGGCCGATTTTGGGCGAGCCCATGCTGGTATACGACAAACCTATAGACCGGGTATGGGGTATCTTAGAGTCATTGCTGGACCAAGCTAAGCAGGCGAATATCCGCTTCCAAACAGGCTCTGTCGAACCTAAGCCGGGCTTTCACTGCCGCGCTTGCAGGGCTCGAGACCTCTGCCGCGAAGGAAGAAGCGCTTGAGTGCAAGGTGCGAATTTATGCGTCTGCCACGAGCCAAACTATCTACGCAACATCTTGTAGAAAGAGATGCAAAATTCTACAAGATGTAGTATGGTGATGTGAGTGGAGAGACAATTCGATGACAATCCCTCCACTACCTCATCAGGAGGTGAGGATGCCAGAAGCCATGAGTAAAACCGCAAAACCGGCCAAGAAGCCCGCTGCTAAGCCCGCTGCCAAAAAGGCTGCGCCCAAGAAGGCTGCTGCTAAGCCTGCTGCCAAAAAGGCAACCGCTGCGAAGACCACGGCTAAAAAAGCCACCGCCGCCAAGCCTGCTGCTAAGAAAACCACCGCTGCAAAGGCTGCTGCCAAGCCCGCTGCGAAGGCAACCGCGAAAACCGCCAAGCCCGCCGCGAAGAAGGCCGCACCCAAGAAAGCTGCTGCAAAACCCGCTGCCAAGGAAACTGCAGCCAAGAAGTAAGACCACCGGTTTACCCGGTCTTACCGGCCCCGAAAGGGCCGGTCTCCTTCCCTAAAAAAATAAGTTCGTGTTCCCAGGATTTGCAGGTAGGAATCCTGCTTTTTTGTTTTGCTACCGGCGCAAAGTTTTAGCGGTCTGTGCTCGAGCGTTATCTGTCGGGCGTTCTTCTATTAAGCGAACGTTGCCTATTCATCACCCTGCAAACCCTCGTAACACAAGAGACCTCTTGCGAAAGAGGGAGAAAAGGGGTGTAGTAAGGCATAAGTAGCAAGCAAGGCAGCTACGAACGGCTGAGGAAGGTGAACTCCGGGGTGTTCAAACGGCTGGTGGGCGTGAAGCCGAAGACGTTCAAGCAGATGGTTGAGATTGTGAAGCAAGCGGAGGGCGAAAAGAAACGCAAGGGCAGAGCCAGCGCACTAGGGGTTGAAGAGCAAGTGCTGCTGACCTTCTCATCTCGGGTATCTACAACTATGAACTGCCTAGCAAATCCTGACCTTCGCAAGAGGTCTACTGAACCGTTGTCATGCCCTGCGGAGTGTTAGCGCAGTCGAAACATCCCACACGCGGGTCTCTCGCTAAGTTCTCGGGTAGAAAACCTTCGTTCACGTCCGGTCCCTCAATATGCAGAAATGTGGGGACGTTATTGCTTGTGGGCTGCCTACGCGCACCAGTCATTCAGCGCTCGGGTATAGAACGACGTTTTTTCTACCCGAGAAATCCTGTTGTGGAGCGCGTGTAGGATTCTTCGCTCCACTGCGTTCCGCTTGGAATGACAATGGGTTTTGGATGAAATTAATGACTCCCATCTGAGACGACATTGTTTGATGTAGAGTTTCGTCGTACTGGAGCGGATATTGTTGGGCTGACTGTATAGCTCGAGCCCGCCACGACTGTATACTCTCCCTCATGAATCTCGTGCGCTTTGACGGGGGGCAGTGGGGCATTTTAGAGGGCGAGACCATCACCGAGACCGATTCCCCCGGCGGAAACCCCACCGGGCGCAGCTTTGACATCGGCAGCGTGCGGCTACGCCCACCCGCTGAGCCCAGCAAAATCGTCTGCGTGGGCCGCAATTATCTCGACCACATCAAGGAGATGGGCAACGACTTTGGCAACAACCTGCCCAAAGAGCCTGGATTGTTCCTCAAGGGGCTCAATACACTAGCCGATCCCGGCAATCCCGCCTCCCCCGACAACAGCGGGGAGGCCGTGCCCTACCCGAGTTTTACCAACCTGCTGCACTACGAGGGCGAGCTGGCGGTGGTGATCGGCAGCCGGATGAAAAATGTCTCTGAGGCGGAGGCCCTGAACCACGTCCTGGGCTATACCTGCGCCCTCGATGTGACCGCTAGGGATGTCCAGAAAACCGACCTCCAGTGGGTGCGGGCCAAGTCCAGCGATAAGTTCTGCCCGCTGGGCCCGTGGCTGGTGACCGATTTGGACCCCGCAAAGACCACCGTGCGCACCTATGTCAACGGCGAGTTGCGCCAGGAAGCGCCTACCTCGATGATGATTTTTAGCGTCCCCAAGGTGCTGTCCTACATCAGCAGCTTCATGACCTTGGAAGCCGGGGATGTCGTCCTGACCGGCACGCCCGAGGGCGTGGGCGAGCTGAAGCGCGGGGACAAGGTAATTGTGGCCGTCGAGGGCGTGGGTGAACTGCACACCCGGGTCGAGAGATAGCTCGAAGGTTCAACCCGTAAAATGCAAAGGATGATTCACATCCTCGACGTACGCGACCGCGCCCCCAGGGTCATCGCGGCCTTCGTGCTGGAGACTGCTGAAGGCCCGGTGCTGCTGGAAACCGGCCCCGAGTCGCGCTTCCCGGCACTGGTGGATGGGTTGAAGGGCTTGGGCTACGCTCCCCAGGACATCCGCCACGTTTTCGTCACCCACATCCACTTAGACCACGCGGGGGCCGCCTGGCGCTTTGCCAAAGGGGGCTCGAGCATCTACGTCCACCCCAAGGGCGCCCCGCACCTGACCGACCCCAGCAAGCTGTGGGCCTCCGCCACGCGCATCTACGGCGACCAGATGGAAACCCTGTGGGGCCGGATGGGCATCGTTCCCGAAAACCAGGTGCAAGTTTTGCAAGATGGCGACGTGGTTTCTATCGGCGGCGCGGAGATCAAGGCAATTGAGACGCCCGGTCATGCCAACCACCACCACGCTTTCCTGATCGGTGAGGCGCTCATCGGCGGGGACGTGACCGGGGTGCGGATCGGGCGCGGCCCGGTGCTGCCGCCCTGTCCGCCGCCGGATATCAACCTCGAGGTTTGGAGCGATAGCATCGCTAAAGTCCGCGCGTTGAAGCCCAAGACCTTGTACCTGACCCACTTCGGTGAGTTCACCAAGGTGGGTGAGCATTTGGATGCGTTGGAAGCTACCCTTGGGGATTGGGGCGAGTGGATGCGGTTGCGGCTCAAAGAGGGAAAGACCCGGAACCAAATCGTCCTCGAGTTCGAAGCGTATGTGGCCGGGCAGTTGCACCGCGCGGGTCTGGGTGATGCTGAGGTGCAGGAATACGAGTTTGCCGACCCCGCCTGGATGAGCGTGGACGGCCTAATGCGCTATTGGAGCAAGTTTCACCCCCAGGAAATCACCCCATGATCGCTGCAGACGTGGAAGGCACGCTCACCGTCGGCGAGACTTGGAAGGGGATGGCGGCTTGGATGCGGGCTTATGGGCGGGCGGCACAGTACCAGGGGTTTTTCAACCGCAATCTGCCGGGCGCGATTTTGGCACGGCTCGGGTTCGGGAATAAGCGCGAGTTCCAAAACCGCTTTATGGAAGGGGTTGCGGGGCTGTTGGCGGGTCTAAGCGAGGCTGAGCTAAAAGCCGTGGGCGTCTGGGTGGCCAAAAACGAACTGTGGCCCAAGCGTCGCCAGAACGTGATCGCCGAGTTATTGGGAAGGGGAGAGCCGATTGTCTTGTGCTCAGCGACCTTTCAGCCGGTCCTGGAGGCCTTCGCCACCCTGTTGGGAGCCGGAACGGTCGCGCTGGGGACGCCGCTCGAGCTACGAAACGGCGTTTTTACCGGGCGGGTGGTGGGTGGGATTCGCTCAGGACCGTCCAAAGCGTCCCAGTTGAGGGAGTACCTGGACGGTCAACGGTTGAGCGCGGCTTACGGCGACACCTTGCCCGATCACTACATGCTCGAGCTGGCCCAAAACCCCGTTGCCGTCCATCCCGACCCCGGGCTGCTCCGTCTTGCTAGGGCCAAGGGGTGGCGTATTCTGGTGTCGTCATGAGTTTTCCGCTGGGGCGTCCCGCCCGCATCGCCGTTTTCGCTTCCGGAAGGGGCAGCAACTTAGAAGCCCTGCTAAAAGCCTTCCCCCACGACAATACCCTCGGCCACATCGTGCTGGTGGTTTGCGATAATCGCGAGGCGCTGGCTTTGCGGAAGGCCGTCGAGGCCGATGTGGAAGCCGAATATGTGCCCTGGAGGGGGCGCGAAGATTTCGAGAAAATAGCCCTAGGACTTCTTCAGGACCACCGAATAGATTTGGTGCTGCTGGCCGGGTTTATGCGCCTGCTGTCGCCGAAATTCGTGGGCGAGTGGGCCGGGCGGATTCTCAACATCCACCCCTCGCTGCTGCCCGCTTTTCCTGGCTTGCACCCGCAAAAGCAGGCCTTGGAAGCAGGCGTGAAGGAGTCGGGCTGCACCGTGCATTTCGTGGACGAGGGCGTGGACACCGGCCCGGTGGTCTTGCAAAAGAGAGTTCCGGTCCTGCCAGGCGACACCGAGGAGAGCCTGGCAGCTCGGATTCTGGGGGCCGAACACCAAGCGTACCCGGAGGCGGTGCGGATGCTTTTGGTGGGAGAGGCAAAATAAAGCCGAGGGCAGAGAGCAAAGAGCGGAGCGCCTTTGGTCCTCCGCCCTCGACCCTGTGCTCTTAGCGCCTTAATCCTTCGCCAATCTTGCCTTCGCCATCCGCACCAGACGGCGCTTGGTCACCAGGGCGCGGCGGTGGTTGTACAAACGCTTTTTAGCGTGAGCGAGCCCCTCTTTTTGCGCTTGGGGGGCGACCCCGCCCAGCACCTTGCGCCGTTCTAAAAAGCGCCGGGGGTCGAGGGCGTTGAAAAGGGCAGCGTCGTCAAAACCCAGATGCAGGACGAAATCGGGGGGTTCGGCCTGGGCTAGAGTGCGGCTGCTCTCGGCCAGGGCGGCCATCAGGGCCTTGACCCGCGTCTGGGCTTCGGCCAGGGGCAGATAGCCCTCAGTGACGAGGACATCCACCAGCTCCGAGGCCATCACGCTGCCGTCGCGCAGCCCCGCTGAGAGGGCCTCAGGGACGAACTCGCTCTCAGCAAGGGTCACCCCCATCAGCTCGAGCGCCCCTTTAGCGGCGTGGCTCAGCCGCTCCAAGGGCTCCAGCACCGCGGTGGAGTGGTCGTTGAGGTCGCCGAAAGGGGTGTTGTGGTTCAAGGCTTGCAGGGTGATAGGGCCGCTCAAGACCTGCGAAACATAGGCCCGGACGTGTTCCAGCACTACCGGGTTGCGCTTTTGCGGCATGATGCTGGAGCCTTGCGCCAGGCTGTCGCCCACCACGAACCCGCCCCGTTCCGCCCAAAACAACAGGTCGTGCGAGAGCCGCGACAGGCTGGTGGCGAGCGAGGCCAAGGCCGCGGTAATCTCCAAGGCCCAGTCCCCCGCCGAGATGCCGTCGTAGGTGTTTTCCATCGCCGTGCCAAAGCCTAAATCGTGGGCCAATCGGACGCGGTCCACCGAGAAGGGGCTGCCCGCCAGCGCCGAAGAGCCCAGCGGCGAGGCATCGGTGGTCTTCATCGCGGCAAAAAGGCGTTTGTGGTCGCGCGAGAGCAGATTCTCCACCGCCATCAGGTAGTGGCCCAGGGTGGTGGGCTGGGCCGGGCGGTAGTGGGTGTAGGCCACCATCAGCGTGTTCAGGTGGCGCTCGGCCAGCTCGAGCAAGGTAGCACGGAGCCTGCGCAAGCCGTCGAGGGTCTCGAGCAACCGGTCCCGCGCGAAGGCCCGGAACACCGTGAGGTCTAAGTCGTTGCGGCTCAGCCCCTGGCGCATGGCCCCGGCAATCTCGGGGCCTTTGGCGGTCTGCACCGCCTGGTAGATGGCGAAAAAGTAGTCCTCCACGCTGCCGTCGAACTGCGGTAGGGTTTCAAAGCGCAAGGTTTTGAGGGCCAGCACCGCGTCGGTGGTGTGGGGAACGCCCAGGCGGGAGAGCTCCTGGGCGTAAGCGGTAAGGGCGTCAAAGAAATAAGCGGCCAGATGGGCTTTGCCGAAGCGATAGTGTTCCGCGAGTACGTAGCGTTCGTAGACCGGGTGCCATCTGGACTTCTCTTTATCCTTAGCCAATGCAGAATCCATCAGATCATCACACTGTCAGTATGGCAGAAAAATCTGATAATTACAGATCAAATTCCCAAAGGGTTTTTACAGTCTGGGCTCAGTATTTACAAATACGAAAGGTCCCACGGCTCGAGTTCGCGTCCAGAAGAGCACAATTGGCATGCTGAGAAAAAGGCTCTGGGACGTGAATCTCAAACTCACCCTTTGACCCCGGTGAGCACTACGCCCTCGATAATTTGTTTTTGGAAGAAGAGAAACACCAGCAGCACCGGCAAAACCGACAGGCTGCTGGCGGTCATGATTAGGTGCCAGGCGGTAGCCGCCTCACCCGAGAACAGCGCCACCCCGACTGGTAAAGTCCGCATTTCCGGCGACTGGATGATGACCAGGGGCCACAGAAAGGCGTTCCAATTGCCCAGAAAGGTGAAGATGCCCAGCGCAGCAAGCGCCGGGCGAACCAGCGGGAAGGCCACCCGCCAGAACACCCCGAACTCCGAAAGGCCGTCAATACGCCCTGCGTCCATCAGCTCGGTGGGTAGGCTTTGGAAAAACTGCCGCATCAAAAACACCCCGAAAGCGCTGATCAGGCCGGGGAAGAGGATGCCCCAGTAGCTGTTGACCCAGCCGTACCCCACGCTCATCACGTACCAGGGGATCACCAGCATCTCGGTGGGCACCATCAGCGTCGCCAGGATCAGCACGAAGACGATCTCCCTGCCGGGAAAGCGCAGCTTGGCGAGGGTGTAGCCCACCAGCGAGTCGAAGAACAAGACCGAGATCGTTGTTATCCCAGCAATACCTAAGCTGTTGAGGAACCACCGAGGGAAGTCCGTCTGGGTCAGGACTTGGCGGTAGTTCTCGAGCGTCGGTTCGCGCGGGAGAACCTCTAAGTTGAACAGTTCCGCAAAAGGCTTGAGCGAGGTCAAAATCATCCAGACGAAGGGAAAAATCATCAGAATCCCGCCCAGAACAAGGACGATGTAGGCGAGGATGACAGGAAGACGTTTCATCACCGACGCTCGGGGTTATCGTACGTCGCACGTCCTACGTCGTACACACGAAACACGTCTTTTGGCGTATGACGTAAAGCGTACGGCGTACGACCCATTAGTATTCCACCCTCCTGGACAGGATTCGTAGCTGCACCAGAGTGATGACCAGGATGATACCGAATAGCAGCACCGTCACCGCCGCAGCGTAGCCCAGGTTAAAGCTCTTGAAGGCCAGTTGGTAGATGTAGAGGGCAATCGTCAATGTACTGTTTACCGGCCCGCCCTGGTCGGTGAAGTTGAGGTTTACCACCTGGGTAAATAGCTGTAAAAAGCCAATCGTCCCGATCACCGCCGAGAACACCGTCACCGGGTTCAGGAGCGGCAAAGTTATATAGCGAAACATCGCCCAACCATCGGCCCCGTCAATCCGGGCAGCCTCATAGTAGGTGCGGGGGATGCTCTCGAGGCCCGCTAGAAACAGCACGATCTGAAACCCCAGATTTTGCCAGACCACAATCGCCGTGACGGTGAGAAGGGCTTGGGAGGGGCTAGAGAGAAACTTCTGCGCGGGGATGCCGAAGAGGCCCAAGATTTCGTTGACGATGCCGAAGTTGGGCGAGAGCATCCAGCTAAACACCCAGGCCACTGCCACCGCGGGGGTGATGTACGGCGTGAAATAGATCGCCCGGAACAGGTCGCGCAGCCGCGTCACCGATTGCAGCAGCAGGGCGATGGCAAGTCCTAGTGCGATCTGGAGCGGAACGCCTATGAATGTATAGAGGGCAGTATTTCGCAGGGCTCTGCCCAGCGTGGGGTCGGCGAGCATCCGGGAGTAGTGCTCTAAGCCCACGTACTGCCGCTTGGCGGGGTCGGCGTTCCACTCGAACAGACTCAGCCACAGGGCCTGAAACGCCGGGTAGATGCGAATGAACAGAAAAAAGAGCAGCGGAATCGCCAAGAACGCGAAGGCCCATAAGGCTTCGCGGGTGGCGAGGGAGAAACGGGGTTTCATGGGACGTTAACCGTTTACAGTTCACCGCAAAACCGCAGTGCGGTCAACGGTTGACGGTGAACGGTTGGCTTATTTCCA
This sequence comes from Meiothermus sp., assembly GCA_040290005.1. Taxonomy (GTDB): domain Bacteria; phylum Deinococcota; class Deinococci; order Deinococcales; family Thermaceae; genus Meiothermus. Next base: position 3,757 of record PSMF01000040.1, on the reverse strand, counting down.
AAACTGGTCGAGAATCTTCTGGTCTTCGGCAGCAGCTTGCTTGAGTGAGGCGTCGGGGTCGGCGTTCTCCAAGAGCACTCGATTAATCGCGTTCACCATCACGGTGCGCTGGGCGGTCTCGTCCACGAATGGCGTGGCCCTGGCATAGGACAGGCTGATGACGAAGGGGCCGTACACCGGGTCGGTAGCGAGCTTGGGGTCCTTCAGCACCGCACGGCGGGCGGGCAGCTCGCCCACTTTATCCAGCCACACCTTCTCGGTCTCGGCGGAGGTGATGAACTGCAAAAACTTAATAGCCGCGTCGCGCTTGGCCCCGGTGGCCTGGGGGCTCAGCCCGTGCAGCCAGAACGAGCCGAAGTTGGCTTTTCTCGCTCCCAAGCGGTCAATCGGCAGCTCGGCTACGCCCCAGTTGAACTTGGCCCCGTTCTTGATCGTCCCGATGGCAAAGCTCCCATCAATGATCATTCCGATTTTCCCGGCGATAAACCCATCGCGGTAGCCGTTGTTGCCGGGGAAAAAGCTGGGCACGCCGATGTCGTATTTCTTGACCCAGTCGGTGTAGGTGCGGAAAGCTTTGAGCCCCTCGGGGCTGTTGTAGAGCACCTTCTTGTTGTCGTCAGAGTAGGGACGGCCCCCGGCTTGGCGCAGCAACACTTCGCGCACCACGTTATGGTCCTGCCCGTCGGGGGAGATACCATAGCCGATCTGGGTGTAGCGGTCCCCTTGTTTGACGGTGAGCTTCTTGCCCGCCGCGTAGAACTCCTCCCAGGTGCGGGGCGGGGTGTTAATCCCCGCAGCTTTGAACAGGTCTTTGTTATAAAACAGCGCCAGGCTGCGCACGGCGGTCGGGACGCCGTAGTATTTGCCCCCCACCTTGGCGGCCTGGACCATCGGGATGAAATCGGCGTCCATGCTCTTGGTCGAGAAGGCGTCCTCGGGTAGCGGTTGCAGGTAGCCCGCCTTGACCCAGGTGGGAATCCAGCCGTAGTACAGGTTCACCACGTCCGGCCCCTGCCCCGCCGATACCGCCGAGGCCACTTTTTGCTGGTAGGCGTCGTAGGGGAAGGTCTGCTGCACCACCTTGATGTTGGGGTTTTGCGCCTGGAACTGCTGAATCAGCTCGTTGATGGTGTCCACCTTGCTCTTAAAGTCGTATTGCCAGTAGGTGATGGTGATTTGCTGGGCCGAGGCAAGGCCTAACACCAGCAGCGCGGCGGCAATCAGTCGTTTCATACACCCTCCTCTTCACGTAGACTATGCCGCTCATTGTTTCGGTACGGGTGAATGGGCGAGCGAGGTGGCTCACAATTGGCGGTGAGTGATGATTAATGAGCGATGAGCAAAGGCAACGACGCCGATAGCTTATAGCCCAATAGCCAATAGCCAAAAACAAGTTCACGTCGGGGACGGCAAAACGACAACTCAAAGATTTGTGTCCCGGACGTGAGGTCTTTAGCTATGAGCTATCCGTCTGCTTTAGCTCATGGCTCATTGCGACTTTGCGCCCGATGTCCCAGCGGTACTGAGCCCGCTCGAACCCCACTGCCCCCACGCCCTGATAGGCGCGGTCCAGCGCTTGGGCGAGAGTGTCCCCGAGCCCCACCACGCTGAGCACCCGTCCGCCGTTGGTCACCAAACCCCCGCTAGTGCGCCGAGTTCCGGCCTGGAAGTATAAAACACCGTCTGGGACCTGCTCGGGCAGATGTAGCGGTAGACCCTTGTGGGGGTCGTCGGGGTAGCCGGGGGCGGCCATCACCACGCAGACCGAGGCGCCCTCCCTCCAGCGCAGCTCGAGCCCCCCCAACCTGCCCTCCACCACAGCCAAAGCCAGCTCGATCAGATCGGTTTCCAGCAGGGGCAGGATGGCTTGGGCCTCGGGGTCGCCGAAACGGGCGTTGAACTCTAAAACTTTAGGTCCTGTCCTGGTCAACATTATCCCGGCGTAAATAACGCCCTTGTAGACGATACCCTCCGAGCGCAGGCCGCTCACCAGAGGCCGCAGCACCTCCCGCTCGACCTGCGCCAGGAGTTCGTCCCCCAGCGGATACGGGCAGACCGCCCCCATGCCGCCGGTCATGGGGCCTTTGTCGCCGTCCTGGAGGCGCTTGTGGTCCTGCGAGGGGAGGAGGGGCTTGATGGTTTCGCCGTCAGTCACCGCCAGCACGGTAACTTCGGGACCACTCAAGAATTCTTCCACCACGATTTCGCCGGGTTCCGGCCCGGAGAGGATGTTGGCAGCGGCCTGCTTGGCCTGGTGCAAGGTGGTAGCCACCGTCACCCCTTTGCCTGCGGCCAGCCCGGAGTCCTTGACCACGATGGGAGTTCCGGCGGTCTCCAGATAGGCCAGCGCCTCCAAAGGATCGGTAAAACTGCGGTGTGCTGCGGTCGGGATGCCATAGCGGCGCATCAAGTCCTTGGCGAAAGACTTGGAGCCCTCGATCATGGCGGCCCGCTGCACCGGCCCGAAGATGCGTAGGCCCCTGGCCTGAAACGCATCGGCGATCCCTTCGACCAAGGGGCCTTCGGGGCCGACTAAAGCTAGCTCGATGCCCTCCTGGGCAGCCCAATCGGCTAGACCGTGGACATCGCCGTCCCAGGGGACGATTTGGGCGAGTTCGGCCATGCCGGGGTTGCCGGGGGCGGCGTAGAGCTGCGAGACGTGGAGAGACTGAGCCACCTTCCAGCACAGGGCGTGCTCGCGGCCCCCGGAACCTACCACCAAAACTTTCACCCGGCTATTTTACCGATTCACCGATTTTGTCTAGCGGGCCGGTTTATTTGGAAGAGGGTTATCTTCCGTGAATGGTATCCAGCAGTTGTGAATGCATAATCCGGTTGGAGGCCACCAGATACCGGCTGCCGAGCGCGTAAGGCTCGCCGTGGATGCCCGTCACCTGGCCCCCAGCCTCTTCGATGAGCAGCCAGCCCGCTGCCACGTCCCAGGGGTTGAGCTTGACCTCCCAGAAGCCCTCGAGCCGACCCGCTGCTACATAGGCCAGGTCCAGCGCTGCCGCCCCCGGACGGCGCACGGTAAGGCCCTTGGCGAGCGCCCGCTGGAAGTAGGTGAGGTTCTCGGAGTCCTTGTGCACGTCGTAGGGAAAACCGGTGGCGAGCAGGCTTCCCAACAACTTATCGCGGCCCGAAACCCGGATGGGCCGCCCGTTCATCCGCGCACCGCCGTCCCTAGTAGCGGTGAAGAGTTCGCCCCGCGCGGTGTCCAGAATCACCCCCAGCTCGACCCTTCCGCGTACTTCCAAGGCGATGCTCACCGCGTAGAAGGGGAAGCCGTGCGAATAGTTCACGGTGCCGTCGAGCGGGTCCACGATCCAGCGAAACTCGCCCTCGCCCTGTTGCCCCTCTTCCTCGCCCAGCACCACGTGCCCCGGAAAGCGTGAGGCGATGAGTTCTCGGATCGCGGTCTCCGACTCTTTATCGGCCTGGGTCACCACGTCGGTGGGGGTGGACTTGGTGCTCTGGGTGAAGCCCTTTTCTTGGTAATACTGGTGAATGCCTTTGGCAAGATACGCCGCGTCCAGCGCGGCCAGCAGGTAGGGTTGGTGGTCCATACAAGGGGAAGTCTAACCTTAAAGGTGCGATGAGCTGTGAGCAATGAGCTAAAGACGACCCCCGACGTTGCCGACCGCCCCATAATTTCGTCCACCGCGACCTCTTCGCGGTGCCCCCCTGTGCTCCCAGCGGCCCAGCACTAGGCCCGCTAGGGCCGGGCTTTGCCCGTGCGAGCACTAGGCCCGCTAGG
>PSMF01000238.1:0-2383 GCA_040290005.1 Meiothermus sp. | reverse complement strand
AAAGGAGGAGAGAGATGAAGAAACTGGGGGTAGTACTCGGTGGTTTGGCGCTGGTCTCGCTGGCCTTTGCGCAGGGGACCATCAAGATCGGCAACGCCTACAACCTGACCGGCGGCCTGAGCTCGCTCGACGTCCCAGCGTCCAACGGGGCCAAGCTGGCAGTGAAGGAGATCAACGCCGCCGGGGGCGTGCTGGGGATGAAGCTCGAGCTGGTCTCCTACGACGGCAAGACCGACCCCGCCACCATCACCAACATGGCCTCGCAGATGATCAACGGAGACAAGGTGGTGGCGATCGCTGGGTTCACCGACTCCGACTCGGTCCTAGCCCTCGGTCCCATTGCCCAAAAAGCGGGGATCCCCTTCGTCACCGCGGGGGCCACCTCGCCGCTGCTTCCCAGCCAGATTGGCAGCCAGATGTTCCTGGCCTGCTTCGGTGACAACGTACAGGCCGCAGTGGGGGCGGAGTTCGTCTACAAGAACCTCAAGGGCAAGACCGCCTACCTGGTGTGGGACAAGGGCACCGAGTACACCACCCTGCTTGGCAAGTACTTCAAGGACGCCTACGCCAAGGCTGGAGGCAAGCTGCTGGGCGAGGAGACCTACAAGTCAGGGGATAAGAACTTTTCGGCCCAGATCACCAAGATCAAGGCCCTTGCTCAAAAGCCCGATGTGCTCTACATCGCTGCGATTCCCGACGACATCGGCACGATAGTCAAGCAGTTCCGCCAGGCTGGGCTGACCCAGCCTATCGTGGGCGGTGACGGCTACGACACGCCCTTGCTGGTGCAGGTGGGCGGGAAAGCCGCCGACAACGTCTACTTCACCACCCACGCCCTGATGGACCCGGAGAAGGGCACGCCCGAGGTCAAGAAGTTCATCGCGGCCTACAAAAAGGAGTACGGCAAGGACCCCGAGAACGCCTTCGCTGCCCTCGGCTACGATGCCATCTACCTTCTGGCCGACGCCATCAAGCGGGCAGGGTCCCCCGACCCGGCTAAGATCACCGCTGCCTTGAACCAGACCAGGGGCCTCAAAACCGTGACCGGGACAATCACCTTTGCAGGCAGTGGGGTCCCCCAGAAAGCTGTCACAGTGATCGGAGTCAAGGACCTCAAGCTCAATCTGGCCGCTTCAATAGCCCCGAGCTACGTGCCCAGGCCTTGATTGCAGAGGGTCAAGGGCAGAGCGCTAAGGGCTGGAAGGTCAAACGCTCTCGGCGCTCTGTCCCCAGCGGAGCGTACATGAACCTGTGGGACGTCTATAACCAGTACTTCAAAACCGCCACCTTCACCGACCTGACCCACACCTTCTTTCCCGGGCAACCCAAGTTTCCGGCCCTGCCCGACGAGGAGCAGAGCCACTTTTGTAGGCTCGAGGACGGCGCACTCTTCGACATCCAGAAGTACAGCTTCGTGGGGCAGTGGGGGACGCACGTGGACCCGCCCTTGCACATGGTTTTGGGCGGGCGCAGCATTGACGCGCTCGAGGTGCGCGAGACTCTGTTACCACTCGTCATCGTCAATGTCGCGGACAAGGCGGCTGCGGACCCGGATTACTGCATTCAGATGGAAGACATCGCGGCCTGGGAAGCTAAATATGGAGCTATACCCTCAGGTTCCCTGGTCGCCATGCGCACCGATTGGTCTAAGCGCTGGCCTGACCCCGAGGCGATGGCGAACCGCGACGCGGACGGAGCCCAGCACTTTCCAGGGTGGAGGTTGGAGGTGCTGCAGTTCTTGCTCGAGATCCGCAAAGCGACCGCTGTGGGCCACGAGACCACCGATACCGACGGAGGGCTGGCCTGTAGCCGCGCGGACAGCGATTGGTCGCTGGAGAAATACATCCTGGCCCGGGACCGCTGGCAGGTCGAGCTGCTCACCAACCTTGATCGAGTACCCGAGGCCGGAGCCCTGGTGATGGCGGCGTGGCCCAAGCCCAAGGGCGGGAGTGGGTTCCCAGCCCGGGTGGTGGCTATTCACCAGTCCACCTGACCGGAGAATCCAAAGCTTTGGGTAGGACGTTAGCGGGTATTCCCCTCTATCCACCCAATTGTCCTAGATCAAACCGCGAAATTGTATCTATACAATCCTTGCAGCATTCCATATAGTTCCTAGCGACGCCACAAGCAAGCTGCTTCCGCTGATCTAGGGATACTTCGCCATACCCGATTTCGCTGCTCGCTTGCGGCACAAGGAGGAATGGATGAGCAAGGACGAATCTTTGGCTCACCACGATGATGTCAAACGCCTGCACGAGTTGGGGTATGCCCAAGTCCTGCGCCGTCAAATGAAGGCGTTCTCCAACTTCGCGGTTTCCTTCACCATTATACGCCGTTTAGGGGTTGACAAGTAGGCTGGCATAAAGAAAAAGGGACGGTTGTA
>PSMF01000237.1:0-2398 GCA_040290005.1 Meiothermus sp. | reverse complement strand
CCACCTCCAAGCCCTCCAGCAGCACCCCCTTGAAACAGAGGGTAAAGGCGTACCAGTCCAGCCCGGCCCGAGTCTCGCGCCCGTACTGCAGTGCTGCCTCGCGCTCCTGGGCGAAGGTCGCCTCCTCGTCATGCAGGGCCTTGAGGCCGCTGTAGCGCAGCAAGGCTTTGCGCCACCACTGAATTCCGAAGACGAGCAATAGCCCGCCCACCACCAGCCGCAGGGTGTCTATAGGTACGCGGTCTAGGGCCGGGCCGAGCACCACCACCAGCGCCGCCAATACGAGCAGCGCTGCTCCTACTCCCACCAACGAGGAGCGCCACCCGCGCGTGACCCCTGCCGCCAGCACGATGGTCAGAGCCTCGACCATCTCCACGGCGGAGGCCAGAAAGCTGGCCGCCACCACGAACCATAGACTCATCTCCATAGCTGAGATTCTAACTTATGTCGCGCCAAGAAATTGTCAAGCCAGGGGTGCCTAGCGCGGCTCCACCAGGGTCTTCAGCGTTACTAGGCGTATCCCGGTAGTGCGAGTATCGTTGATGAAGTCTGCTAGCAAGCCGATGGTCTGCTGGGCGTTATCATGCAGCAGCACGATCCCGCCGGGTCGTAGGTGTCCCAGCAGGCGGGTCTCGAGGGTAAGCGCACCAGGGTTGTTGAAGTCGGCGGGGTCGTCGGTCCAGAAGGCCATACTGAGACCCTCCGCCCGCGCCGCCCGCAGTACCTCGGCGGAGTAGCGCCCGCCGGGAGGCCGGAAGAAGACCGGAGTTTCGCCGGTGAGGGCTTGCAGCAGGCGGTTGTTGCGCCTCAGCTCCTCAGCTATCTGGGCTGAGGTGAGGCCCACCAACCGGACGTGGTGATAGGTGTGGTTGGCGATCTCGTGACCCTCCCGTGCCATGTCCCGCACGAAGTAGGGATATGCCTCGGCATTACGACCCACGACGAAAAAGGTGGCCTTGGCCCCCGTGCGGCGCAGGGCGTCTAGCAATAGCGGAGCGTAGAGCGGGTGCGGGGCGTCATCGAAGGTCAGGGCGGCCTGGGGCCGGGTCGGGTCGCCGTGATAGACCAAGCCGTTTGCCGGGCCTGCCTCGCTCTGGTGCATCTGCTCCTCTTGCTGGCCCTTAGGTTCTTCCGAGTCGCCTGCGAAGACCAACTCTTCGGGCTGACTGGGGGAGGTCGCCCCAGTGGGGGCCAGCAGGGGCGGGTGTGGTGTGCTAGGGTTTATCCACAGATGGTCATAGTCCGGTGCGGTGGCCAGGGTAAGCCGAGCAAACTCGCCCAGCCGCCCCTTCGCCACACTGGCGGTGAACAGCGGCAGGGGTCCACCATACCCAGCGTAGCTCTCGGCCCGGTAGACGCTGATGTCCACCACTGCCAGGCTGGGGCGGGCGGTGAAGGTGCGGGTCGCAACACTCTGAGCTAACGGCAGGATAGTTCTCAGACTGCTGCTGGCTTGCGGAAGCAGCAGGAGTGCGTGGGCCGCTTCGACGTAGCCGTTGGAGGCGTACTCGAGCCGCCGCACCTGGGGGATCAGCGGGTTGAGTCCGATCTGTGGCAGGGGCGAGATTTTCTGGAAGCCGGGAGCCACCGGTTGCACCGTTCCCAGAGGCTGCACTTTAGGCAGCGGGGTGTAGGCTATAGGCTGGGCCAGACCCGCACTCAAAAGGAATAAGGTGGCATAGAAACGGTTCATATCAACTCAGTTTAGACGGACGCCATAAACGATATCGGCATCGTCCCGCAAAGTCAGGAACAGCGTGTTCGAGCCATCGGGGTTCGGCGTAGAAAAACCTTTCCTCGTTCCTCAATTCCTATATACCCTTTCCAGGCCATGGGCCAGGGTTTGCAGGCGGTCGTGCCCATCTCCTGGTCCCAGGATGCGGCGGTAGGGTAAGGATGTGGTAAAGGCGGGAAAGCCCTCGACAAGTTCAGGGGCACGACGCGGTTCGAGGCTAGCCGTTGATAAGCTGGGGAGTGATCTGCACGGTGATATCCTTGCCCGCCTGCAACACCTTGAAGGTGGCGGCCTGTCCGGGCTTGAGCCCCTAGAACACCCCTAGCAGGTCGTTGGCGTCGTTTAAAGACATCCTGTCGGCCTCGTGCAGCACGTCGCCGTCAAGGCTCGAGCCGCCGGGAGCTTGCACCTCCAGGAACTTACTGGGGGCTTCAAACCGGCCCTAGCGGTGGGCGAGTTCTTCTCTGCGCTTTGCACCCTCAGCCCAGTCTCGGGGAGATTGTTGTTCTGGTGGCTTTGGGGCGAGTAGACCGAAAGCGGCACCACCGCCACCCCGATGCGCAGGCGTGAGGTCAGTACCTGCTGCTGGCTGATGCTTTGGCTTGCCTCAAGTTACCCCAGGTACTGCTTCGCCAGGTTGATGGGGGTGAAGCCGATGCCCTC
>PSMF01000236.1:0-2404 GCA_040290005.1 Meiothermus sp. | reverse complement strand
TGCTCGAGGGGGGCGTCGTTGTCCTTCCCCCTTAGCAAGGGGGGCCATCCGAGGTTGCCAAGGTATGGTGCAGCACACGCCTGCCTTGACCGGGGAGGGGATTCTGCCGCACTAATCGCCAGAAACTTTGACGACCGATGCGTGTAGGTACGCGGGGTCCTGAATACCGGCACAGGCCCCGCCCTAGGGCGCTTCTCCTGGCCGGGGGCCGGGCGGCCCTTCACGGTCGTACCTACATCCCCGCAGGTTGACGGGGCGGGTGTGATGAAGAGTCCTTAGACCTCTTGCGAAGGTCAGGATTTGCTAGGCAGTTCATAGTTGTAGATACCCGAGATGAGAAGGTCAGCAGCACTTGCTCTTCAACCCCTAGTGCGCTGGCTCTGCCCTTGCGTTTCTTTTCGCCCTCCGCTTGCTTCACAATCTCAACCATCTGCTTGAACGTCTTCGGCTTCACGCCCACCAGCCGTTTGAACACCCCGGAGTTCACCTTCCTCAGCCGTTCGTAGCTGCCTTGCTTGCTACTTATGCCTTACTACACCCCTTTTCTCCCTCTTTCGCAAGAGGTCTAGTATCTGCACCTGTCCTGGACGCTATTTACTGCACACATCAGGGGAGATACCCGCAGGGCAGAGGGTTTGCAGTTGACCTGTAAGCTCCTCAACCCTGCTTGCGGCGGCCTTGTGTCCAAGCCACGTAGCCCCGTACCAAAAACGCCAGGCAGATGAAGATTGTGGCGAACTGTGTCAGAGCCGCGATGGGGTCGGGCACGGTGCCACCACGTAACAGGGTGATAAAGCCGGGTATACCCGGCAGCGAGCCGAGCAGCGCGAGCAGGGCTAGACCGAGTGCGGCGTTGATGGCTCTGACCCTAACCCCGGCGGCGCGCTCAGCCACGATGCCCAAAACCGCGATGAGCAAACCCACCGCTCCAGGCCCAAGCGCGGTCAGGGTGACGCCCTCTGCCATCACCGCCCAGATCGAAATCAGAATCAGGAAAATCCCCGTCCACAGGGCTCTGCCCGGCATATACGAGGCTGCCGTTCGCTCTGGGGGTTTGTTCATACCGCTTCAGCCCCTTTCTTGTGCTTCAGCGCCTCGTGCAGCGTGAAGGCTGATAGCTTATCCTTATGCTGCTCGACAAAACCGTACACCGCGTCCCAGTCGGTCTTGGCATATTCCCGTAGCGCCCAGCCCATGCCTTTGCGGATGAAGAATTCCCCGTCCGCGGCGTTATCCAAGCAATATCGAAACAGCTGCTCGGCATCGGTGTGGTGCTTATACCCAAGCTGATGGATCAGGGCGCGGCGGCGCAACCAAAAATTGGGGTGGCGGGCGAAGCGGTCCATCTCGGTTTTGAGTTTGGGGAACCGTAGCACCAACGGGCCGACCAGGCTGCCGGAGAGGGCGTCTACGCTGTCCCACAAAGGTTTTTGTGTCAGGAGTTTCTTGGCTAGCGCCAGGCTCGAGGGCGTCAGCGCGTTGCGGTTGGCCCAGAGCAGCTCATAAGCGGTGTACTGAAACTCCCGTTCAGGCAGGGCCCAGAGGGAGCGAACCGCTTGTCTTAGCCACCTTTCGTCCATCTTGCCCCTAATCTGGGCCAGCAAGGGCTTGGCGAGGGCTTGATGCTCCGGTCGTTTGAGTCCCAGGAAGGGAAACTGTCCCTTCATGTGCTTCGCCATCGGGGCCGCCTGAGCCGGGTTGCGGTGGGCCTCGAGGGTTTTCTTCAGCTCTGCCACAAACTGCTCCGGGCTCATGGCATTAGTTTATTGGTATAGTCGGAGCCATGCCCACGGTGGAAAACTGCGTGTTCTGCAAGATCATTCGCGGCGAGTTGCCCTCAGGGAAAGTTTACGAGGACGAAGCGTTCCTGGCCTTTCACGACATCCGCCCCAAAATGCCGGTACATGTGTTGGTGATCCCCAAGGAGCACGTCGCGCAGTTCTCCAACTACCCCGATGACGAAGAAGGTGAGCGCAAGCTGGGGGCACTGTACCGCACGGCGAACCGGATCGCCCGGCAAATGGGGCTGGAAGGCTACAAACTATATGCCCACGTAGGGGAAAAAGGCGGACAGGAAGTGTTCCATGTCCACGTTCATCTGTTAGCCGAAGGCTAACGCTAAAACCCAGTTGGCCATGATTCTAGCTCCTCTCCCTGCGCCCGCCGCGGTGCGGCGGGGAAAGGTTGGGGTGAGGGTATCCGAGCCTCGCAGCTTCCTTTACGGCAAAAGACAGCCTTTTTCTGCAAACCACACGCTCACCACGTTCTCCCCCCTCACCCTCGCACGAGCAAAGCCCGACCCTAGTGAAGGGCCGCCAGGCCCCCGAGGGGGTCGCCGTAGGCGATACCCTGACCTTTGGATCCGATATCGGACAAAGGTCCTTGATGGGAGGTAAGCTAGGAG
>PSMF01000235.1:0-2409 GCA_040290005.1 Meiothermus sp. | reverse complement strand
TCACGTCGTTGTGAACCTCGAGCGGGCAGCCAAACCCCTCGCGCAGCCGCTTGAGAACCCCTGGGCGCTCGAGCGCCGGAAGGTTGGGAGCCAGCCGGATCCGATTCCCGCTCACCACCCCGGGGGTCCCGATGACCACGCCCGCCAGCCGCGTCCCGGGCAGGCACTCCCCTTGCAGGGCCCTGGTGGCCCGGGTGACCCGCTCGGGCAGATCCTCCCCCTGGGGCGTGGGTAGGGTCCGGCTGACGAAGATCTGGCCGTCGAGGTCAGCCAGGGCAATGCGCAGGTTGCTGGCGCCGAGGTCTATTCCTGCCACCACCACGTGCCGGGCGTTGAACATCAAGAGCCGCGGGGCCCGCCCGGCGGGGATGCGCCCCCGGCCCACCTCCTGCAACACCCCCTGGCGCACCAGAAGCTCCACCGTCTGCGACACGGTGGGCTTGGAGAGCTCGAGGCGGCGGGCCAACTCGGCCCGGGAGATCGGGCCCAGGGAACGAACCGTCTTGAGGATACGCTGCCCGGTTGTGATGATAGCTCACCCCCTAACCTGGTCGGCGAAAGGGATTTAGTTAGGTGGGTCTAACTATAGTCTTCCGCCTCGTTCTCGTCAAGGGGTGCCCGGCCAGCCTGGGCGCGGGCCGCGGAGTTTCTGAGGCCCGGGCGCCCCTGGGTCTACCCCGAGACCCTGGCCGGTCTCGGCCACCTCGGCGGTGAGGGGAGGGTCGCCGCAGCAGCTCTATTCGCGTGTCCTAGCGCTTACCTGATCACATCGAGTTGGGTCTGGATCGCGGTAGTGACCTCGATCCGGTCAGGGTGCGAGTAGACGTTGATCTCGCTTCTCACCCCGAACTCGGGGAAGTACACCCCGGGCTCGATGGTGAAGCCCAAATCCGGCAGCACCAGCCGCTCGTCGAGGGTCTCGAAGCCGTCGAAATGGGCGGCCTCGCCGTGAACCGTACTGATGCCCAGGCTGTGGCCGGTGCGGTGCTTGAGGTTGGCTTCATACCCGGCGTCCTTCAGAACCTCGCGCACCGCCAAATCCACCTCGTAGCCCCGAACCGGCTGCTCCGGATAGCGGCTTTGCAACAGATTAACTCCGGCGTCCCGGGCGGCCACCACCGCCTCGTACGCTCGCAGGAAGGGCTCGGTGGGGGTTCCATAGAAAGCCATCCAGGTGGTATCGGCGAAGGGGTTGTCGCCCGGCACCTTGCACCACAGGTCCATCAGGATGGCGTCACCCTTTTCCAAGGTCTTGGACCGGATGGCCGAGGGAACGTAGTGCGGGTCTCCTGTGCCCGGCCCGAAGCCGACGATGGGCGGGTGGTCGGGGTCCATGCCCTGCTCTTCGATAAAGCGGTTCATATACTGCTGGAGCTGGTACTCGCTGAGCGGAGTATTGCTCTCGACGTACCGGCGGATGTAGGTTAGCGCAGCATTCTTGGTCGCGGTCAGCACCTCTGAAGCCCTGTGGTGGTTGGCGAGTTGCCCGGGCGTCCAGGCCAAGAACAGTTGCAATACATCGCCTGAACTCACCACCTCCATGCTCAGCGAGCGAACGAGGTCCAGGGTCCCCCCATCTACCTTGGAGACGTAGGGGATGTTGCCCATAGGAGAATACTCCATGGCTACCCTCCGGGGCCCATCCAGCAGCTCACGCAGCGCCAGGAGCAAGCTCTCACGGCTGTTGTATTTGGCGACTTCAAACCCGACCCGGGGGAAGCTACCAAACTCAATGTCGTGGACCAGAACCTTGGGTGCGCCCTCTGCGGGAATCCAGACGAACCAGCGGCGGGTCAGCAGGTTGCCACCGTGGTTGAGCACACGGGTGGCGAAGGGGTTGGTGCCCCGAAAGTCGTAGACCAACCAGCCGTCGATCCCAGCTTTGCGCAAGAATTCCTGAACCTGAGGGAGTTTCTGTCTGATCATATTGACCCTTTCAAGATTTCACTAGCTTGTTGGGGATCATCCCGCTCACCCTGTGGCAAGCCGAGTAATGGTCGTCGCGAACCGCAGTGAGCAGCGGGATCTGAGCCCAGCAGGCCTGCTTGGCCAACAGGCAGCGGGGGGCGAAGGGGCAGCCTTGCAAGACCGCGCCGCTATCGGGGGTTAGGTTGTGCTCCCCGGGCCATTGGGGCTTGAGCGCTTCCACCTCTTCCGAGATCACCGGAATTGAGGAGATAAGCATACGGGTATAGGAGTGCTCGGGGGCGTGGGAGAGTTCGGGGGTCGGGCCGAGTTGGACTGCCTTGCCCCAGAACATCCCTACCACCCGGTCAGCGACCCGGGCGTTATCCTGCTGTACCAGCCCCATGATGGGCCGCAGGGTGACCGACTTGCCGCACCCTGACTCCCCTGCTAAGTATCTCCATACTAAGTTTGCGCGATTTCGACGGCCCCAAGTAGCTTGAG
>PSMF01000234.1:0-2415 GCA_040290005.1 Meiothermus sp. | reverse complement strand
GAGGGGACTGACTAAGATAGGCGAGTTGGCGGTCTCAGTTTAGGGGCGCAGTACAAAAATTCGGATTAGCCTTGATAGGGTGCATCAGCGCACCCCACAACTTTTATTCGGAGAGAAGGTGAACTTTCCCTATGCTGGAGATCTTAACTGGGCCAAGCCCTTCAGCCTGTCTGCTTCCACACGTAAGCCAAGCTAGCGCCGGGCGGCCACTGACATACAGCGCGGGGAAAGCCAGCCCGAAGACCACTAGCTTTGGTACCAGATTAGGCGTTTGAGGCAGAGGTATGTTCGCTTTTGGGGCCAGAAACATGTCTCGGAACACCGCCATCAGGAGTGGAGCGCTGATACCCAACACGAACTTCATCAACGAGTTTCGACCGGTTTTGAAACCCCAGTAGCCAAACGCGACTAGGGCGCACGGCTCGAGCAAAAACGAGAGCGCCAGATTCGCATTCTTCGGGATGTCTAACATCCAGTCTATTAGCTCGAGGCGGGTTGAAACTGAGCCCCGCGTCCTGATGCTGAATACTCTTCACTGAAGAGACGGTACACTTTCCTTATGCTGGAGACCTCAATCGGTAGAGGCGAACGCGAGGCCCCGACCTTCAAAGCCAACAAAGATGGCTGGGTGCGGCTCATCGCTGAGTTCCACGATTCCTTGGAGAAAGTCCGCCAGGGCGGGGGCAAAAAGGCCGCCGAGCGCCAACACGCCAGGGGCCGCCTGACCGCCCGCGAGCGCATCGCCAAGCTCGTGGACGTGGGCACAGAGTTCGAAGAACTCCTGGCGTACGCGGGCTGGGAGATGTACCCGGAGTGGGGCGGGGCTCCCGGCGGGGGAACCGTCACCGGCATCGGCAAGATCGCCGGGCGCGACTGGATGATCGTTGCCAACGATGCCACCGTCAAGGCCGGGGCCTTTTTCCCGATCACCGCCAAGAAGGTCATCCGGGCGCAGACGATTGCCCTCGAGAACCGCATCCCCACCGTCTACCTCGTGGACTCGGCGGGGGTGTTTCTGCCCCTGCAAGACGAGGTGTTCCCCGACCAGGATGACTTTGGGCGGATTTTCTACCTCAACGCCCGAATGTCCGGAATGGGCATCCCGCAGCTCAGCGCCATCATGGGCAACTGCGTGGCGGGCGGGGCGTACCTGCCTCTCATGACTGATGCCCTCATCATGACCGAGGGCTCGGGGCTGTACCTGGCCGGGCCTGCACTCGTCAAAGCCGCCATCGGGCAGGAGGTCGGCTCGGAGGAACTAGGCGGGGCGCGGATGCACGCCGAGGTTTCGGGGACGGTGGATTTCTACGAACCCGACGACATTTCGGCGATTGAGCGAGTCCGCGTCTTGGCCGGAATGTATGCGGCCCCAGAATTCGCGCCCTGGGCGAAGGAACGTCAAGCCGAGGCCAATCCGCTCCACCCGCAGGAAGATTTGTATGGGCTTGTCTCGCCCGACGGGAATCGGCCTTACGACGTGCGAGAGGTAATCGCCCGGCTGGTGGACGGCTCGCTGTTTACCGAGTTCAAGGCGACCTACGGCGAGACCATCGTGTGTGGGTACGCACGTCTGGGCGGGTTTCCCGTAGGCATCGTGGCGAACCAGCGCAGCGTGATCAAGAAGCCCGGCAAGATCGAGGTCGGCGGGGTGATCTACGCCGAGGCGGCGGACAAGGCAGCGCGGTTCATCCTCGAGGTCAACCAGCGCTTCATCCCACTCTTGTTCCTGATGGACGTGACCGGGTTCATGGTGGGAAAGGAATCCGAACAGCATGGGATTATCCGGCGCGGGGCCAAGATGGTCAACGCGGTTTCCAACTCAGTCGTGCCGAAGATCACCCTGATTACCGGTGGCAGCTTCGGCGCGGGGAACTACGCGATGGCCGGGAAAGCCTATGGGCCGCGCTTTATCTACGCCTGGCCCTCGGCCAAGTACGCGGTGATGGGCGGGGCTTCGGCAGCGAAGACGCTGATGGAGATTGAAGTTTCCAAGTTAGAGCGCGAAGGCAAAACCCCCACCGATGAGGACTCGAAGGAACTATATGAACGTATCAAGGGCCGCTACGACGAGCAACTCGACCCGCGCTACGCGGCAGCACGGCTGTGGGTGGACGAGGTGATTTTCCCGCATGAGACGCGCGAGTGGCTGATCCGTAGCCTCGAGGCTTGCGCACTCAACCCCGTGCGCGAGCAGATGAGCGTGGGGGTGTTTCAGGTATGAACCGAGACCGGCTGATCGTGGATTTGCCCGGAGGTTTCGCTCCCGAATGGGCTGGTTGTATACCGAGGTGCTAGAACAAGATTTTCCATCGGAGGCGAATCGCTGGTTCAACACGGAGCGAGACCGGGACGAACAGGGACAGTTGCTTCAGATCACTGGGGAGAATCTCGAGCACCACCTCGCCCGATTGGATT
>PSMF01000039.1:2851-27753 GCA_040290005.1 Meiothermus sp. | reverse complement strand
TGGCACGCCTGGGGCGACCGCGAGGCGGCCTCGCCGGTTCCAGCGCTGGGGCAGGCCCTGGCGCAGATGTACGCCCTGCCCCGGCCCGCCGACACCAGCCTCAACGTGGGCAAGCTGTGGGGTGGCGAGGCCATCAACGCCATCCCCCGCGAGGCCGGGTTTGAACTCGACCTGCGGGCACTGGACGCAGCCCTGCTGGCCGAGATGACGGGCGGGGTACGCTCGATCTTGATGGAGGCCGCGCGAAAATATAACGTCCGCCTCGAGCTCGAAGTCCTGGGCGAGCGCCCCGCAGGCATGACCGCGACTGGGGCGATGCTCGAGGCCGCCCGTCTGGCCTTTCTCGAGGTGGGTTTAGAACCCCAGTTCACCGCCGGTTCCACCGATGCCTCGGCGGGCGTGGAGGCCGGAATCCCCGCTCTCACCTTGAGCGTGTACCGGGGTGGCGGGGCGCACACCCCCGAGGAGTGGCTCGAGCCGGACAGCCTGCAAATCGGGGCGAGGGCGCTACGGAGTTTGGTGCAGCGGTTGGTTGAGCAATGAGCGACTAGCGATGAGCCAGGGCGGTCGTATGTCCAACGTCATACGCTAAAGGCTAGAAACCCAGCTCACCTCTAGGGCGTTGAAATCACTGTGGCAAGAATCTTGTCCTAGACGTGAAGTGGTTTGGGCGTAAAGCGTAAGGCGTAAGACGTACGACCTAAGACGCTTTTAGCTCATCGCTCATTGCTACCCCCACCGCGCTAAAATAGCCCTCGATGCGCCTGTTCGCTGGCACCCACGGCACCCCCCTGCAAGAGCTGTTTCACTCCGCCCTCCCCGCCGGGGAGCCCTGGGGCTGGGTGCTCGTCCAGCGCATCCTGGCCGACTCTCCCCTGGCCCGCCGCCTGCTAGCAGAGCCGCTTTCGCCCGGCCTGGCGGAGTGGATCGAGCAGGAGCTACAATCCCTGCGGGCTGAGCTGGACGAGCTGCAAAACACCCATCCCTACGCCGACTTTGGCACCAGGGCCGCTACCGAGGCTGAGGCGGCGGCGCTCGAGGTACTGCAAAAGGGCGACGCAGCCGCGCTACAAGCCCTGTATCACCGCTTTGGATATGGAATCTACGCTTCCCACACCGCCTTTCTCTACGACCGGGTGATGAACGCCGTAGCCAAGCCCGACCCGGCAACCTTCGACGATCTGGTGGGCTATACCCGCCAGATCGAAACCCTGAGGGCCAACGCCGAGCGCTTCCTGAGCGGCAAACCGGCGGTGCCCATGCTGCTATACGGGGCCAGGGGCAGCGGCAAATCCACCTCGGTCAAAGCACTGCGCACCCACTACGCCGAGCGGGGTTTGCGGCTGGTGGAGGTCTTGGAGAACGGGTTGGAACGGCTGCCGGAGCTGCTCGAGCTGCTGCGCCCACTTCCCTACCATTATGTTTTATACTTCGACGATTTGGCCTTCGCTGCCGAGGACACCCGCTTCCACAAGCTCAAGGCGCTCTTGGAGGGTGCGGTCTACGAGCGGCCCGCCAACGTGCTGGTGGTTGCCACCTCCAACCGCCGCAATCTCGTCACCCAGTCCTGGTCCGACCGCCCTGAGCCGAACGCCGCCGACCCCGCCGCCTGGGACACCCTGCAAGACAAACTCGCCCTCGCCGACCGCTTCGGCTTGGTGCTGACCTTTCCGCCGTTTGACCAGGCGCACTACTTGGAGGCAGTGCAACACATCCTGGGTCGTGAACTGGACGAGGAAACTCGAAAAGCTGCCCTGCAATTTGCGATGGATGGGCGTGGGTTTTCGGGCCGCACTGCCCGGCATTTCGCCAATCAGAACCTGTAGGGGCGACGGGCCCTGAGTACCGGCGCAGCTCTAGCCGCGATGTAGCGGTCGCCGATGGCGATACGAGCCGGGGGCTTCACTGTCGCCCCTACAAAGGCGGTTTTTGCGGTCAACGGTGAACAGCCCTTTAGAATGGCCTGGTGAAACAAGGTTTCGCCCTCACCGAAGCTCAGCTCGAGCTTCAAGACGACGTGATCGAATGCTGCACACCCGGCCACCGCATGGGGCGCGGGTTCACCCTGCTCGAACAAGCGCTATGGTTTGACCCCGGACTGCCCAAGGGCTATCTCCAGATGCTCGACGACTTCGAGAAGATCGGGCGCTACGACCACAGCATGAGCGTGCTCGAGCTGGGCTCGCTGTTCTCCTACGACCCCCAGACCGCGCTGGGCCGCACCCAGAGCTTTCTGGCGCGGGCCTACGGCGTGCCCTTCGTATGGCCCTCGACCAACGGCACCTCGATCCTCAATATCCTCGCGCTGATGAGCACCACCGCACCCGGCGACAAGGTACTACTCCAGCGTGATTCGCACGTCTCGGTGTACTCGGCCATCGTCCATCAGGGCTTGGAGCCGGTCTATCTGAAACCCAACTACGCCAAGGACTTAAGCTTGCCGCTGGGGGTGACGGTGGAAGGCTTGGAGGCCGCGCTGGACGAGCACCCCGACCTTCGGGCGGTGTTCCTGACGTACCCCAACTACTATGGCATCGCCACCGACTTAGCGGGCTGCGCCCGGCTGCTGGAGTCGCGGGGGGTGCGACTGATCGTGGACTCAGCGCACGGGGCCTATTACCGCTTTCACCCCGATTTGCCGCTCGCCGCCGAGGAAACTGGGGCGGCCCTAGTCAGTCAGTCGCAGCACAAAACCTGTTCGACCCTTTCGCAGGGTTCACTGCTGTTGTTCAACGACGAATCTCTGGTCCAGCCCTTTTACGAGTGGGCCAACCTGGGCGGGTTTGTGAGCACGAGCTTTAGCTTTATCATCCTGCAATCGCTGGTGCTGGGGGTGATGCAGCTCGAGCGCCAGGGGCGCGGCCTGTTGCAGAACGCGCAGGAGGCCGCGCAGTGGGCCAGGGAGCAAATCGGCACGATCCAGGGCCTGAAGACCTTTGGCGCGGAGGCCGCCCGGCCCGGCTTCAAGAGCTTAGACCCACTGCGGGTCACAGTGGATGTCTCAGGGTTAGGCTTGAGCGGGTTCGAGGTCTCCGACCGGCTTTGCCAGGAGTTCAACATCTACCCCGAACTCGCCACCTTCCAGAACGTGCTGCTGATGTTCACCCTGGTGGACGACCTGCGGGTGGTGCGGCGGGTGGTGGAGGCGCTGCGCAAGATCGCGGGCGATGCCAGAGGGCACTTCAGCCAGCCCCGGCTCGAGCCGCCCCCCCTGCCGCCGATGCGGACCCTGCCCAGGGCCGCGATACACCACCGCTCGAGGCGGGCTTTGCCAGTACACGAAGCGATTGGCGAGGTCAGCGCCGAGACAATTTCAGCTTACCCGCCGGGCTCGGCGATCATCGTGGGGGGCGAGGAAATCACCCCCGAGGTGGTGGAGTTCTTGCGGGCGGTCAAAAAGCTGGGCGGCACGCTCAAAGGGGCCAGTAGTCGCGGTTTTGACACCATTCAGGTTCTGGGCTAGCATGCCCACGCTGCGCTTTCTAGGTTCCAGCGACTCCCAGGGCGTGCCGCGCTGGTGGTGCCACTGTGCGGTCTGCGAGGAGGCCCGCTCTACAGGGCTCAACGCCCGTACCCGGCCTTCGGCGCTGGTCGAGGGCCCAGACGCATCCTTATTGATGCCTCGCCCGAGCCACGGTTGCAGATGGCTCGAGAAAGCGTGGACGGGGTGGACACGGTGCTCCTCACCCACGCCCACAACGACCACATCCTGGGCCTGGGCGACCTCGCCGACCGGGCCCGCTGGACCCAGCAGCCCTGTCCCCGCTTCGCCCCTGCCGAAGCTTCGCCGCAAATCGCCGGGCGCTTTCCTTACATGACCCAAGAGGGCAGCGCGTACCTGAAGTGGATGCCGATGTCCGCTCTGGAAGGGGCAAACCGGCGCTTTGGCGGGGCACACCGTCATCCCCGTCAAAGTTCCGCACGGGTTCAACGGCTGGTCGTATGCCTTCCGCTTTGAATCGAATATGGGTTCTTGGGCCTACATGTCAGACCGCATCGACCTCGAGGATTTAACACCCTGGCGCGGCCTGGATTTGCTCGTTCTGGGCACCAGCTTTTACCAAGAGCCCGCGCCGCTCGAGGGCCGCAGTGTCTACGACGTGAGGGAGGAGCTGGAGCTGGTCGCCGCGCTGAAGCCCAAGCGCACGGTGTTCACCCACCTCGGCCACGGCGCGGACATCCGAACCCCGCTACCAGATGGAATCATCTTTGCCCAGGACGGCTTAACCCTGGGTCTGCCCTGGTCTTTGTGCCCTTTTGACATCCGAGCGTGAACGGCACGCGTACTTTTGGGTGGGGAAACCCCAGGAGGATGGTTATGAAGCCAACGGGAATGATCTTGATCGGTCTTTTGGCTTTGCTCAGCGCGTGTGTGCCCTCGAACACTTCCGCCGCGGCTCCTAGCCCCTCGATGTACACGGCCACCTTGAGCGGGGCCAACGAGAACCCCGCCAACCCTTCGGCGGGCACCGGTAGCGTGATGCTGATGCTCGACGAAAGCACCAAGAAGGCCACCATCACCGGCAACTTTACCGGGGTCACTGCAACCGCCGCCCACATCCACGGCCCTGCCGCCAAGAACGCCAACGCTGGGGTGATCATCCCCCTCACCATCACCGGCAACAACCTCAGCGGTAGCGCCGACCTGACCGACGCCCAGATCGCCGATCTCAAGGCGGGGATGTGGTACGCCAACGTGCACTCGGCGGCCTTCCCCGGCGGGGAAATCCGCGGGCAGCTCGAGAAGCAGTAAACCCCATAGCCAAAGCAAGAGGCGGGCCAAACCCCGCCTCTTGCCTTTTATTCCGCCAAGCTTTTCTCGGAAACCTGACCCCTGACCCTTAACCCCTTTTTCTGCTGCAACGCCGCCCCAATAAACCCGCCAAAGGGCGGCGAGACCCGCATCGGGCGGCTCGCCAGCTCGGGGTGCGCTTGCAAACCAATAAAGAAAGGATGATTCGGCAGTTCGATGGCCTCCACCAAGCCCTCCCCCCGCCCGTGCATCCCCGGCGTGACCGCCGAGACCGTCAGCCCGCTTTCGATCAGGCGACCGACGTACTCGGGGTTCACCTCGTAGCGGTGGCGGTGGCGCTCCATCACCAAATCTTTATCGTAGAGGCGGTGCAGGATCGTCTCGGGGTGGATGCGCATGGGCCAGTTCCCCAGCCGCATGGTACCGCCCAAGCCCTCCACCTCGAGCTGTTCGGGCATCAGGTCAATAACGGGGTGCGGGGTGTACGGGTCGAACTCGGTACTGTTGGCCCCCTCGAGGCCCAGCACGTGCCGCGTCCACTCGATGACGGCGATTTGCAAGCCGAGGCAGATGCCAAAGTAGGGAACCCCGTTCTCCCTGGCATATTTGGCCGCTAAGATTTTCCCTTCGATCCCGCGAATCCCGAACCCCGGCCCCACCAGAATCCCGTCCACGCCCGAGAGCATCTCGGCGGCCTTCGAGGAATCGGTAATCTCCTCGGAGTTGACCCACTGCACGTTCACCCGCGCGTCGTGGGCGATCCCCGCGTGACGGAAGCCCTCCAAAATGCTCAAGTAGGCATCAGGCATCTTCACGTACTTACCGACAAACGCGACGGTGACTTCGTTCGCCGGGGCTTTGAGCTTCCGAACCGCGTTCTGCCAGAAGGTCAGGTTGGGCGGGATGGTCTCAAGGCCCAGCTTCTTCTCCACGATGCGGCCCAAGCCTTGCTCCTCCAAGACCAGCGGAACTTCGTACAGGTACTGAACGGTGGGGCTAGAGAAAACTTCGCTCGGGCGGACGTTGGTGAAAAGTGCCACCTTCTTCCTCACGTCGTCGGGGACCATCTTGTCCGAGCGGAGCACCAGCACGTCCGGCTGAATCCCCACCCCGCGCAAGGCCGAGACCGAGTGCTGGGTGGGTTTGGTCTTGAACTCTTCCGAGGTCGGCAGGTAAGGGACGAGGGTCAGGTGCAGGTACATCACGTCGCTGTCCTGTTCGTCGAACTGGAACTGGCGGATGGCCTCCAAGAAGGGCAAGCTCTCGATGTCACCCACCGTGCCGCCCACTTCCACCACCACGATTTCCGCGTTCTGCTCGTGCGCGGTGCGGCGGATGCGGTCTTTGATCTCGTCGGTGATATGCGGAATGACCTGCACTGTCTGCGACAGGTACTCCCCGCGCCGTTCTTTTTGAATCACCGACAGATAAACCTGACCGGTGGTGAGGTTATTGGCCCTCGCCAAATCTATATCGAGAAACCGCTCGTAGTGCCCGATGTCTAAGTCGGTCTCGGCGCCGTCACCGGTGACAAATACCTCACCGTGCTCGTAGGGGCGCATGGTCCCGGCATCTACGTTGACGTAGGGGTCAATCTTGACGGCGGTGACGCGGTAGCCGCGCCCGCGCAGGATGGCTCCCAAGCTGCTGGTGAGGATGCCCTTTCCAAGACTGCTAACCACCCCGCCCGTGATGAAGATGTATTTCATAAAAACTCCTGTCCTACGTCTAACGCCGAACGTCAAACGCTAAAGGCGCCTTTGGTTTCAACGCCCAGCCCGAATGGCGGGACGGTTAAGCTATCACGGGATTTCACCGTACCATGACTTCTCCCCATCTTGTCCAGAGGGAAAGATACATTTAGCGGTAGAATCGGCTCAGGGGGCGAAAGGAAGCCGGTTCACATGCCACATTTTGTAATTGAGTGCTCAGAGGCGGTCTTGGAGGAAAAATCGCCCGCAGAAATCATGCGGGCTGTTTACGAAGTGGCCGAGGCCACAGGGCTGTTTGCTCCGGGCGACATCAAGGTGCGGCTTCATCCCTACCGGTATTTTCTGTTGGGCAGCAACAAAAAGGATTTTATCCACATCTTTGCAAGCATTATGGAAGGCCGAACGACGGAACAAAAAGCCAACCTCTCGAGACAGATCATCGAACGGTTAACGGTTAAACGAGAGGTTTCCTGATGTTTCTTTTCTTTCGATCAACATGGACGAGTTCGAGAAAGCGACCTATGTCAACAAAGCGCTAATCCATCCGCTCAATACCGCCAACGATAGGCACTTTGATCCAGACAAGCTGTAGGGTGCGCTCGCGCACCACGTTTGTGGATCGGTGTAGTAACAAAACTACAAAACGGTTTTGACGCGCAGCCATGTGCCCCTACGAAAACCATGTGAGCGAGAGAGGACAATCTCTATTTTTAGACTCGGTATACTTCGCTTATGTCTCGCTCCACCCGCCTTTCCACCGAAGTTGCTCCGAACGTTCACCTAATTCAAGTACCGATTCCATACCCCTTCAAGTACGTCAATTGCTACTTGCTCAAGGGGGACGGGGCCGTGTTGGTAGACTGCGCCTTGGACACGCTGGAGGCCAGGCCGACCCTCGAGGCTGCCCTTAAAGAACACAACCTCACCTTCGCCGACCTGGACAAAGTGGTGCTTACCCACCACCACCCCGACCACTACGGGCTTTGCGGGTTGATTGAGGAATACGGGCCCAGCGTGTGGATGCTGGATGTCGAGAAAGAGCGCGGCCACATCTTCTGGACCGAAGCTGAAGAGATGATGCGGGTCGGACAGGAGTTGTTTGCGCAGCACGGGGTTACCGGCCAATACCTAGAAGGGCTCGGCGAAGAGATGCGGATCAGCCGCAGCCGGGTGCACCCCGCGAAGAATCCACAGACTTTCAGCGACGGCGAGACCATAAACCTCGCGGGGATGGAATTTCAGGTGGTCTGGACCCCCGGACACGCCGACGGGCACACAATGTTTCTGCGCGAGTCGGACGGGGTTTTGCTGGCGGGCGACCAAATCTTGGAGCGCATCTCGCCCAACATCGGCATCTGGGCGTACTCCTTCCCGAACCCGCTTGAGGATTACTTCGGCAGCCTCGAGAAAACCGCCAATCTAGGCGCGAAAGTCGCCTTCACCGGGCACTACCGGCTTATTCAGGATATCCGGGGGCGCTGCGCCGAGCTAAAGGAGCACCATCAAGAACGCCTCCGTTGTTTGTTGGGCCTGATGAAAAGTGGCCCTAAGACTGCCTGGGAGCTATCTTTAGAACTCTTCCCCGGCAAGCTTAACCTGGCCCAGCGCCGCTTCGCCTGGTCGGAGACGCTGGCCCACTTGGAGTTCTTAGTTGCGGATGGGGACGCGGGAAGGCTGGACGAGAATCCAATCCGCTACGCCCTTATCTAAAGGCTCTTTTCGTAAAAAATGTTGCTGTTTGAGATGACAAGAGACTAACTCTTATCAAGACCCCGAATGAATGAAGTAACATTGCCCAAACAACAGGCTCCTTGTGGGTTATTAACCTCACACCCACAGCGATTGGCTTGAACTTGTTCTCGTATTCGTTCAGTTGGATGCTGATTTTCTTGAACAGCTTGTATTAAGCGTTCTCTTGTCCATCCAAAACAATAACAAACAGGAACATCTAACGCATCATCTTTTTGGAACACCGCAACTTTGAGCATATCTTTGCCAAAGGTCTGCTCATCGCTAAAATAGACAACTTCACAAGACGAGTTCGTGCAAAAGGCGTAAGCCAATTCAGGGCGAATGGTTTCTAACGCTATTGGTTGAAGCAATGCCTTGAGCGTAATCAATTGAACACCTTTGCCCTTTTGGTTGCAAACAGAACATTGAGTAGGCATTGTTGGCTTTTCGGTCGATGTTTGACAACAGCTATCCATTTATTATCACTCCTTATGCAATTTTGAATGTGCGAACAGGTGTAAAATCGGCTTTCTTACACGCATCCAACAGCGGTGACTTTGTTTGTATCTTCTTTCTAACTTTCTTCTGCAATTCTAAAAAGCGAAACCCACATTAAATAGTTGTTCATTTACTTTGGGATTCACTTTTGGATCGAAGAAATCCACGTACTTGACCTTTGAAATTTCGATTTTATCAGGCCAGCTCTGGGGAACTAGCAGCTCTATCTCGTCATCGTCTTTCGGAGCAACCTTTTCGATAACAAAAAACATTGGAATCACGTTTGCATCCCAGAGTTTCCCGGCAAACTCGAGCCATACCAGCTTCCGCAGCGCGGCTTTTCCGCCCGGATGCAGCAGCTTCCAGACCTTAGCGGCGGCCTCCGAGCTGGCGTAGCCGCCCGAGGCCACCATCGCCAGGGTTCCGCCGTCCTCGAGCTACTTTAGGTCAAACCGAGTCATGCGCAGGTCGAGGGATTCGGTAAAACCCTCGGCAGGCTCACCATTAGCCTTGGCAACCCCCAAGAAATGCGGGGTCAAGAACAAGACATAGCGCACCAAGCCGCTGATGTACTTTTTCTTCTCTTCAAAGCCCGCCGACTCGCCGGATTAGTTAGTTTGCTGTCCTCGAGCTTGAGGTCGCCCACGATCCAGACCACCCCGTCCGGCCCTTGAAGTTGTAGGTCGGGATAACCACCGCCCAAGGCGCGGTCTTCGGTGATTACGTTCTTAGTCGGATACCCCAATAAACCGCTCAAAAAATCACGTAGGTTGGGGTTATAGGAGCGCTCGGGTTTGTCCCACTTGAGCCATAGCCAGTCCTGCAACGGGTCGGACAACCGGTTCATCGCATCGAATCTACCACGCCAGTGCCATCCCGTCGGTGCGGGGCTCGGTGGCCGCTAGGAAAGACTCGCCCGGCTTGAGGATGATCTCCCCACGCCCGAACGAGGCCCACTCGGGTTGCACCGTAACCTCGTGTCCGCGCTCGCGCAGCCCTTGAACGATGTGCGGCGACACGGAGGGCTCGACCTCGACGCGGTTGCCCTCGAGCCACTGCCAGCGCGGCATGTCCAGCGCGGCCTGCGGGTTGAGACCGTAATCCTCGAGGCCCACCACCACCTGCACGTGGCCCTGCGGCTGCATGTGTCCACCCATCACCCCAAAAGGCCCGAGCGGCTTGCCGTCTTTGGTCAGGAAGGCGGGGATAATGGTGTGAAAGGGCTTTTTAGCAGGTGCGTACTGGTTGGGGTGGCCCTCCTCTAAGACGAAGCAAGCGCCCCGGTTTTGCAGCGAGATGCCCGTGCCGTCCACCACGATCCCCGAGCCAAACCCCATGTAGTTCGACTGGATGAAGGAGACCTGAAGTTCGCCGTCGGCAGCACATAAATACACCGTTCCGCCCTTACGAGTCGGCCCAGCAACAGTCTGGGCGCTGTCCTGGACGAGCCTGCGCCGTTCGGCCAAATATAGATCGTTCAACAAATGTTCAGCCTTCATCCTCATGTGGCGTGGGTCGGCCACGTGTTTTTGCACGTCGGCGAAGGCCAGCTTCATCGCCTCGATTTGCAGATGGAAGCTCTCCACCGAATCGCGCGGATGTCTGGCAAGGTTGAAACCCTCGAGGATTTTTAGCGCCATCAGCGCCGCGATTCCTTGCGTGCTGGGCGGGATTTCATGAACTTTCAAACCCCTATACTGGACGCTAATCGGCTCGACCCATTCGGCTTTGTGCGCGGCGAGGTCGGCTCGAGTCAAGAAACCACCGGTTGCTGCCGCGAAATCCGCCATCTGGGCCGCGAGTTTGCCGGTGTAGAAGCTCTCCACTCCCGTCGCAGCGATTTCGCGTAAAGTCTCGGCGTGGTGCGGGCTGCGCCAGATTTCTCCGGCTCTCGGAACTTCCCCACCCGGCAGGAAAACCCGCTTGAACTGGGCGTTCCAGTCGTCGTTCACCGAGGCATAAACAGCTTCGGTTCTGGCCCAGCCCCGAGCCGTCTCCGGTGTCACCGCGAAGCCTTCCTCGGCGTAGCGAATGGCGGGCTCGAACAGCTTTTGGAAGGGCAGCTTGCCGAACTTGTCGTGCAGCGCCCGCCACGCGGAAGGAGCGCCGGGAACCGTCACCGGGAGCCAGCCGCGTGTGGGAACCCTGCCCCCAGCCGCAAAGGTTGTATAGTCCAACCCAGAAGGGCTGTCCCCGTGGGCATTCAGGCCGTGCAGCTTTTGCCCGTCGTGGACGAGGGCGAAGGCGTCCGAGCCGATGCCGTTGGAGGTGGGCTCGAGCACCGTTAGGGCAATTGCCGTCGCCAGGGCCGCGTCCACCGCGTTGCCGCCCGCCAGCATCATCTCCATCCCCGCCAGGGCCGCCTGCGGCTGTCCGGTAGCGACCGCGCCGCGCTTTCCAGTCACCACATTGCGGCGTGAGGGATAGGGATAGGCATTCAGGTTCATTGAAAAATCCCTTTGGGCAAGTAGGCCGAGACAACCCAGTTGGGTGCGTCCACAACCTCACTGATGCGTAAATCCACCGCTACGCTGCACAGCATATAAGCCTGTTCGGGGCCGAGTTTGTATTCCCTCCCCAAATGGTCTATCATCCCGCGCACCGCGTCCTGGGCAGCATGGAAGAGGTCGGGGCCGATGCCCGTGGTAGCATAGTAGCCCTTGGAGTCAATGTGGGCGGTGGGCAAGTAAGGCAGATCGAACTCAGGACGCTTGAGGTTGGCCCCCTTCCATAAATCCAGCTTCAGCCGCAGCCGCATCGGGGTTTCCACAGCCGTGCCACAGACCTCACCGTCGCCCTGCGCGGCGTGTGTGTCACCAACGGAGAACAAGGCTCCCGCGACTTGTACGGGCAAGAAAAGTTTTGCCCCCCTGGTCAAATCGCGGATATCGAGGTTCCCACCGACCTCTCGAGGCGGCACGACGGAATGATGTCCAGGAGCAGCCAAAGCCAGCCCAATCGTGCCGGGGAAAGGCTTGGTGGGCAAGCGAATTCCCGGCATGAACTCTACAGATTGCACGGTGTAGTGTGAGATATTCAAAGCCGGGTTGGGAAACTCCGAGGCCAGCAGGCCAAAACCGGGGATAATCGCGGTCCAGCCCCAACCCGACTCCTCGAACTCTAAAAGCTCGATCACCACCGCGTCGCCGGGTTCGGCTCCCTCGAGGTACACCGGCCCCGTCACCGGGTTAACCTTGCCGAAATCGAGCGCAGCGACATCGGAGGTGCCCGACTGGGCCGAGAGTTGCCCGCCCGAGGCATCTACGACGGCGAACTCGAGGGTTTCTCCCGGAGCTGTTCGCAAGGCTGGGGGAAAACTGTTGTCCCAACCAAAGTGGTGGCTGTGGATGGTTTTGAAAGCGTGGTCGTGGGCCATATAAAAATCCTCTTTAGTCATGAGTCGTGGGTAATGAGCGATGAGCTAGGGCAAAAAACGAGGAAGGAGAAAAGCTTGCTCTGAGCGTAGCGCAGCGGTAACGACTGCAGGGAGTCGTACTTCCATCGAAGGGAGGATAAGGAACGTCAACAACAGGGCCTGTCCTAGACGATAAAATCCCACTTCAAAATTTCCCGTCCTGGACGTAAGGTAGTTTTACTTACCTCTTTCCTCGCCTTTCGCTCATCGCTCATTGCTATTTCTTCACATATAACTGCGCGTAGTTCACCGGCGTGTGGATCGGATCCACAAGAATCGCATCCGACCCGCCCACTTTCGCGGTGTGCATCACGTAGCGTTTCTCGTGGAAAATCGGAATCCAGGGCGCATCTTTCATCACCTCAGCGAACAACTCCTGATACGCCTTGGCCCTCGCTGCTTCCTGCCCTGGCTGGACCATCGCGTCGGCGGCCTCGGCTTTTTTGTCTAAGGCCTTGTTGCAGTACCAGGGCCAGTTCCAGCCACCGGGGACGGCAGAAGAGCAACTCAGAATGGGCCAGTAGAAGTCGCTGGGGTCGGGATAGTCATCAATCCAGGCCATCCCACCCGACCAAATCATGGGAGCCTGACCCTTGGTCCCGCCCGCCTGAATCACCGTGCTCTGGGCCTGGGTCTTGAGTTCGGCCTTCACGCCAATCTGGGCAAGGTCTTGCTGAATGGCCTGGGCGATACGGGGGTTGGGATCGGTGTTGTTGGCGTATAAGACTGTCGAGAAGCCGTTGGAGAAGCCCGCTTCCTTCAATAACTGTTTGGCCTTGGCGGGATCATAGGCATAGCCCTTGTAGTTCGCGTCGTAGCCGGGCATTCCGGGGGGTAGCACCTGCACTGCAGGAACCGCGCGGTTGTTGATGAGGCGGACGATGCGCTCCTTGTTAATTGCCATATTGAGGGCCTGGCGCACCTTAGGGTTGTCGAGCGGCTTGACCTGGGTGTTGAGCGTGACGTAGCCGGTCATGAGCTGGTTGCCAACCACGACTTGATTCTTCATCTGCGGGTCTTTCATCACATCCACGAACTTCGCAGGCGGGATGCCGTCACCTAAAATGTCCACCTCGCCGCGCTGGAGCTTGAGAAAAGCTACGTTGGGGTCTTGGCCGACGAGGAAGGTCAGGGAGTCGAGGTAGGGCATTCCTTTCATGAAGTAGTCGGGGTTTTTCTCCAGGACGAGTTGCTGCCCGAGCTTCCACTCCTTGAGCTTGAACGCCCCGGCGCCCACGGGATTATGCCCAAAGTCGGCCCCGGCTTTCTCAACGGCTTCCTTAGGCACGATGAAGCTAAAGTTGAGGGCCATCTTGTGCAGGAAGGAGGCATCGGGTTTGTCGAGCAGGATTTGCACGGTGTAGTTGTCGGTAGCCTTGATGCCACTTACTTCTTTGGCTTTGCCCGCGCTGAAATCGCCCGCCCCCCTAATCCCGCCGTAGAAGCCCGCGCCGGGGCTCTGGGTCTTGGGGTTGAGCATCCGCTCGAGCGAGTATTTCACGTCGGAGGCGATCAATTCGCGCCCATTGTGGAATTTGATGCCCTTACGTAGCTTGAAGGTGTAGCTCTTGCCGTCCTTGGAGACGGTGTAACCCTCGGCAAAATGCGGGGTGAGCTTGGTCGTGCCCGGCTCGTAATCCATCAGCCCGCCGAAGATGGCCTTGATGATGCTCCAGTTCTGCCAGTCGTAACCGATGGCTGGGTCGAGGGTCGAAATGTCGTCTTTGAACGACACCGTGAGGCTCCCGCCGGGGCTTTGGGCCTGGGCGAAAAGCGTCAGCGAGAGTACCGCAGCCACAATCCAACGTTTCATTGATGCCTCCTTGGATAAGAACCTACCTCTGGGACGGGGTTTTTGGCAAGAGCAGAAGTGCCGTGCTGGACGGGGGTAATCATACGCCTTTTAGCGGTATTGCACCCTGGGGTCGAGCAGAGGATATACGAGGTCGGTGAGCAGGTTCGCCAGGACGATGAAAAAGGCCGTGAACGTTACCGCGCCCAGTATCACCGGGATGTCCACCGTCTGAATCGCCTGCCAGGTGAGCTGCCCGATGCCCGGCCAGCCAAACACGGACTCCACGACAACCACCCCACCCATAAACGTGCCAAGGTCGGTGCCGATCATCGCTACGATGGGCAAAAGGGCATTGCGTAAGGCGTGTTTGTAGACCACGACCTGTCCAGCTAAACCTTTGGCCCGTGCAGTGCGCACGTAGTCTTGCGATAAGACCTCGAGCATCGAACTGCGCATAATCCGCGCATACCAGCCGCCACCCGCTAAACCGAGCGCCAGCGCGGGAAGAATCAAGTGTTCTAAACCGCCATAACCGCCGAGCGGAAACAGCGCGAACTTGTAGGCCAGTAGGTATAAAAGCAGGAGTCCCAGCGCGAATTGTGGGGCTGCAACGCCCGTAAACGAGAGCAGCATGACGAGTTGATCTATCCAACTGCCTCGTCGCAAAGCCGCGATGATTCCCGCAGGAATGCCAATCAGTAGCTCAAAGAGCACGCCTGCAAGGGTGAGTTTGAGCGTGGGGGCTAATCGTGAGGCCAGCAGTTCACTGACTCGAGTTTTCTGCATATACGAGCGGCCCAGATCACCCTGAACCAGCCCGCCCAAGTAGCCCAGGTAGCGCTGCGGGACGGGCCTATCCAAACCCAGCTCGTGCCGCACCCGTTCTACAACTTCTTGGGTGGCGCTACGGCCCGCAACCAGCCGCGCGGGGTCGGCAGGCAGCAAATACAGTAAGCCAAAAGTAATAACCGTGACAGCCCAAAGCACCCCTACAGACTGAAGTATGCGCTGAGCTAGATAGGTCGTCACGGTTTACCTCAAGGTGGGGTCGAGCGCCTCGCGCAGCGCGTCGCCGAGCAGGTTGAAGGCCAGCGAGGTGAGCAGAATCGCCAGGCCGGGGAACGCCACCAGCCAGGGCGCGTCGGTAAAATAGGACTGGCTCTCGTTGATAATCCCGCCCCAGGACGGCGTAGGCGGCTGCACACCCACGCCCAGGAACGAGAGGGCAGCCTCGAGCAGCACTGTCGTGGACAGTCCTAAGCTGCCGTAGACGAGAAGCGTCGGGAACAGGTGCGGGAGCAAGTGACGCAGCAGCACCCGCTGGTTTCCCGCGCCCAGGGCTCGAGCCGCTTCTACGTAGTCTTTCTGGGCTAGAGCTAGCGTTTGCGCGTAGACCACCCTCGCCACCTGTACCCAGTTCACCAGCGCGATTACCAAGGCGACAATCCACAAACTCGGCTTGAGAATTGCGGCTAGCGCAATCGCCAGTAGTAGCGCTGGAAACGCCATCATCACGTCGGTAAGGCGCATTAGCAAAGCTCCAACCCAACCCTGAAAATAGCCCGCCGAAGCTCCCACCAGCGCCCCGATGAGCACCGCCGTGCCGTTGGCAACGAGGCCGACGATCATCGAAGCCCTGGCCCCCCAAATCAGGCGAGAGAGCAAATCGCGGCCTAGCGTGTCGGTTCCAAGCAGGAATTGCCCGCCGGGGGGTAGGGGTTTTCCATCTATGGTCAGCCCCTCGAAGAACTGCTGGCTGGGGTCTTTGGGGGCTAGCCAGGGAGCAAAAAGCGCCAGCAACAATATCAGAACCACCACGCCCAGACCGAACAAACCGGCGCGGTTACGGAGAAAACGTTGGCGGGATCGGGAGGCCATCGGTTCACTTCTTCAGACGCGGGTCGAGTGCGTCGCGTAATCCATCGCCGATGAGGTTGAAAGCCAGCACGGCTAAGAATATCGCTAGACCGGGGAAAATTGCCATCCAGGGGGCGTAAGCTAGATAGCCCCGCGCAGCATTCAGCATCGAGCCCCAGGACGGGGTGGGCGGCTGAATCCCCAGCCCCAGAAACGATAGCGTGGCCTCGGCAAGTACCGCCGCCGCCGTGCTGAGGCTCACCTGCACGATCAGCGGCCCGAGGATGTTGGGCAGCAGGTGGCGCAGCAGGATGCGCCCATCTCCCCCGCCCAGCGCGAGCGCGGCCTGCACGTAGTCGCGGGGCCGCTCGGCGAGGGTCTGCCCGCGCACCAGCCGGGCGAAAACCGGCGTGGTGACGATGCCGATAGCCAGAAGGGTGTTTTGCAAGCTGGGGCCGAGCACCGCCGCAAGCGCGATGGCGAGTACCAGAAAGGGAAAAGCCAGCATCGCATCGGTCAGGCGCATCAGGAGGTTATCGAGCCACCCGCCGTAGAAGCCCGCAACAAGGCCGATTAACCCACCTAGCACAAGGGCAATACTCACCGAGATCAGCCCGGCCACGAGCGAAACCCTGGCCCCGAAGAGGACCCTCGAGAAAATATCCCGCCCCAGCTCATCCGTTCCCAACCAATGTTTTGCCGAGGGCGCTTGTTGCAAGGCGGCAAAGTCGGTCTGGGTGGGCGAATAACGGGCGAGCCACGGCGCACACACTGCCCCCAGCGCTAGCAGCAGCAAAATCAGGATTCCAGCCAGGGCCAGCCGGTTGGAACGGAAGGAACGGAGGGTGCGGTTCATAAAAGCGGGAAGCAAGACGGATGAAGGCTAAAAACTAGCGCGGGGTCAGGGACAAGGCTTCCCAAGGTGGGATTTTAGCCTTCAGGGTAGCAGCCATATTGGGCCTTTGCCTTTATCCTTCATCGTCCTCAGCCATAGCGAATCCTCGGGTCTATAGCTGCATATAACAAATCCACCAGCACGTTGACTAGGAACACCGCCAGCGCCGAAAACAGCACCACCGCTTGCAGCACGGGAAAATCGCGGTTGAACACCGAGTCCACCACCAACCTGCCAAAGCCGGGGATCGAAAAAACCTGTTCGGTGACGACGGCCCCACCTAAAAGCCCGCCCAGTTGCAAACCGATCACGGTAACGACGGGGATCGCCGCGTTGCGCAGGGCGTGTTTGTAAACCACCACGCGCCCTCCTAGCCCCTTAGCCTGCGCGGTGCGCACGTAGTCCTGCGAGAGCACCTCGAGCATGCTGTTCCGCGTAAACCGCGCGATGGCCCCCGCGAGTGCAGTACCCAGCGTAAAAGCCGGAAGCAGCATCAGCAGCAGGTTTTTACGCAAATCCACCCAGGGCTCGACGTACCCCGAAGGGGGAATCCAGCCCAGGCGAATGCTGAACAAATAGACCAGCAGGATGCCCAGGAAGAAGTTGGGGATACTGATGCCCGAAAGTGCGAGCACCGTCACCCCGGCATCGGCGGCGGAACCCCGGCGCAGCGCGGCCACCACCCCCGCCGGAATCCCCAGCAGCAGGGCGATAAGGAGCGCGAAGAGGGAGAGCTCGAGCGTCGTCGGCAGCTTCTGCCACAATATCGGCGCAACGTGGGCATTATCGCGGATCGAACGCCCGAAATCGCCCTGGAGAAGAGAGCCCGCCCAGCTCGCGTACTGCACGTAGATGGGCCGGTTCAAGCCCATCTCGTCGCGCAGCTTGGCGACCAGCTCTGGGGTGGCCTCCTCGCCCAGCAGCAGCAGGGCCGGGTCGCCGGGCAGGACGCGGGTGAGGGCAAAGACCAGCACCGTCACCAGCAGAAGGGTGGGCAACCCCCCCACCAAACGCCGCAGGACGAAAAGGGTCATCTACTCGCCCAAATCCGCCGCCCGGAAACGCAGGATGCCGTCGGGGATCGCCGGGATGCCGCTTACCCGTTTGGAGAGCCCGATGGTGGTCTGTGGGTGGTAAATGTAGACGTAGGGTAAGTCGTCCAGCACGATCTTCATCACCTGGCTGTAGAGGTCACGCCGGGCCTCGGGAAGCCGCACCGAGCGGGCTCGGTTTAGCAGGGTGTCCACCTTGGGGTTACAGTAGCCCGCGTAGTTCTGCGGCCCCTTGCAGCGCACAAAGTCGTAGATATTGCCGTCGGGGTCGGGCCGCCCGCTCCAGCCCACCGCGAGCGCCTCGAAATCCCCCTTGGTGCCCCGGTCTAAGAGCGTACCGAACTCGACCTGCTCGATCTTGACCTGAATCCCCACCTGGGCCGCCATGGCCTGATACACCTGGGCGAGCTGGGCCAGCACCGGCCCCGGCGCGATGGTCAGGGTGAAGCTGAAGCCCTGAGGTTTTCCGCCCTCGGCGAGCTTTTTCTTGGCGAGCTCGAGGTCGGGCTTGGGAGCCGGAATGCTCTTGTCAAAGGCGAAACTGCTGGGCGGGAAAGCCCCGTTGGAGGGCTGCGCGGTGCCCAGGAATACCACCTTATCCACGGTTTCCCGGTCTATGGTTGCGGCAAAGGCTTGGCGCAGGGCCTTGTTCGCCAGCGGCCCCTTGTTCACGTTGAGGTAGATGCCCTGGTAACCGATGCCCGCGAAGGTGGTGGCCGAAAGGTTAGGGTTTTTGCGGATGGAATCCAAGTCCTTTGGGGCCACCGGGGTAATCAGGTTCACCGCGCCGGAGAGCAGGTTGGCGGTGCGCACGTCGTCGTCGGGGAAGGGGCGGTAGACCAGCTCGTCCACCTTGGGAAAACCCTTCATCCAATAGTTCTCGTTCTTGGCGAGGGTGATGCGGTCCTGGCGGCGGCGCTCGACAAACTTGAAGGGGCCGCTGCCCACCGGGCTTGCGCCAAAGTCGGCCCCCAGCTTCTGGGCCGCAGTCGGGCTTACCATCATCCCCGAGCGGTCGGAGAGAATCGCCAGCAAGGGCGCGAAGGGCTCTTTGAGGATGACCTTCACGGTGAGGTTATCCACCACCTGCACTTCCCGAACCGAGGCCAGCTCCCCGGCCCGCCTGCTGCCCTGCGCGGTGCGGTAGCGGTCTAAGTTGAACTTCACCGCCGCCGCGTTGAACTCGGTGCCATCGTGGAACTTGACCCCAGGGCGCAGCTTGAACACGTAGGCGGTGCCGTTTTCTTCGACCGACCAGCTTTGGGCTAGCATCGGCACGACTTTCAGGTTTTCGTCCAGGTCCACCAGTTTGTCAAAAATCTGGTTCTGCACCTGGCGGTCTACCAGCGCCGAAGAGAGCAAGGGGTCGAGGTTGGGTGGGTCCGAGTCCAGCCCCACCGTGAGGGTGGTTTTGGCCCCTGCCACACCCGCCAAAGCCCAGATTGCCAACATTACTGCTGCCCACCTTTTCATCGAGCCACCTCCTTAGGCTCCGCGAACGCGGAGCGTTCCACCGTAGAAAGATGTGCCAACATCGCCGCTTGGGCCTCTTCCGCATCGCCCTTGCGGACGGCGGAAACGATGCGGCGATGCTCCCGCAAGGTGTTTAGGGGGCGAAACCGCCGCGCCGTGGCAGAAAGCCGGGTCTGCCGCAACTCCACCACCAAAAGCTGCAAAACCTCCACCAGCAGGCCGTTGTGGGCGCATTCGGCGAGCGCCTTATGAAAGCTCAGGTCGAGTTCCAAGAATTTATGCAAGTCCTTTGTGGCCTCCTTCTGCTGCTTTAGCAACCCCTCGAGCTTTTCCAAATCCTCGGCCTCAGCCCGCTCCGCCGCCAGCGCGGCCACCGTAGGCTCCAAAATCCGCCGCAGCTCGAACAGCTCGCTCACAAACGAAGGCTCGTGCAGCCGGGTGCGAAGCCGCCGCCCGAACCCCACCGCCGAAGAAGCCACCCGCGTCCCCTCACCCTGACGAATCTCGAGCCAGCCGTACAGCTCGAGGATGCGCAGCGCATCGCGCACCGAGGCCCGGCTGACCCCGAAGCGCTGAGCCAGCTCCCGCTCAGGCGGAATCTGCACTCCTGGCCCCCAGACCCCCTCTTGCAAGAGCTTTTCCAGCTCCTGTGCGAGTTGCTCGGGGATACGGGCGCGGCGAGCAAGCATAGGCGATTGGTCAGGTGGTCAGACCAATGATGACAAGAAAATACCCTCTTTCGGACTACGAGGTTTGAAGTCTTGTCTACAGTTTAGAACCCGGTTACTCCGGCTCGTCCCAGCGCATCGGCCTAATCGAGGTGCATTTTCCGCCCTCGAGCACCAGCTCCGTGGCACAGAACATGGCCCGCCCCGAAGCCGATTTGAAATAGGTCGGGCGCTGCGTCAGGAACCGGCCCAGGAAGCTCTCGATCTCGCCGCCGATGATCGAGTGGATCGGCCCGGTCATGCCCACATCACACTGGATGGCCGTGCCCTTCGCCAGAAAACCGGCATCAGCGGTCTGGACGTGGGTGTGCGTGCCCAGCACAGCGGAAACCCGCCCATCGAAGTAGTGTCCCAGAGCGTACTTCTCGCTGGTGGCCTCGCCGTGAACCTCGAGCAATACATAATCAAACTCTTCCTCGGCCAAAAGCGCGTCCACCGTGCGGAAGGGGTCGTAGAGGTTCTCCACCATGTAAACCTGACCCATCACCTGCACCACCAGCAATCGCTCGCCGTTCGCTTCCAGGGTCCAGTAGCCCTTTCCAGGCGTATCGGGTGGGTAGTTGAGGGCGCGGATCACCGGCTCGGTGGGGAGCAGCTCGAGCACGTCCTTGTGGTCCCAGGCGTGGTTTCCAAGGGTTACAAGGTCGGCTCCGGCCTCACGCAGCTTCTTGTAGGCTGCTTTGGATAAACCTTTGCCGTTGTGGGAGTTTTCCCCGTTGACGATGACCAAGTCGTAGTTGGGGCGCAGGTCGGGCAGGTGCATCGCCGCTGCCCGCAAACCGGGTTCACCAAATACATCGCCGACGAAAAGGACACGCATACTGGCTCATAGCTTATCGCCCCGAGCCAGACTATCCGGGTAAATCTGGCGGATTTCCGTCTGTAACGCCTCTAGGTCACGCACCGGCAGACGACAGGCCCCTTGCTGACAGAGATAGGCCAACCCCGGCTGACGGTCTTTCAGCACGGGCAAACTATCCGCTTCACCGTAGGCTAGCGTGCTGAGGGGCAAAAACAGCGTCTTGACTTCTTCGTGCAGGACAGAAGGCGCAACCAAGGCCAATTCTGTGCCCCGAGTCCCCACCAGATGGGCGTGCAGCAAGGCCGGGTAGCCGAAGGCATTGCGGACCAGGCTTTGCCCATAAACCTCCACCGCCGACAGCGCCGCCGCATGCCAATCAGGGCGCTCGTAGGGGGCCGCTAACCGGAACAGCAACTCTGCCGCCGAAGCATTCCCCGATGGATACGGACCATCATAGGCATCCTTGGCCTTGACCGGCAAACCGGAATCCTGGGCGTCACGGAAACCCCCTTCTTCGTCGCGGAAGTGAGCGAGAATCCCCTCCCCGAGCGACTTGGCCGCCTCGAGACACGTCATCTCCCCGGTGGCTTGATACAGCTCGAGCAGCCCCAGTCCATAGTCGGCCTGGTCGGACAAATAAGCTTGGGGTTTCAACGTCCCGGCCCGCCAGGAATGCCGCAACAGACCACCCTGAAGCATCGTTCCCAGCACAAAATCGGCGTTGCGCCGGGCGGCCCCTAGATATTTCTCCTCACCCAACAGCCGCCCAACTTCAGCAAAGGCTCGCAACATCAACCCGTTCCAATCGGCCAGGATTTTGTCGTCGGTGATGGGCCAGACCCGATTTTTACGGACCTCATAAAGCCGGTGACGAACGCTGTCCACCCAAGCGTCATACTCCGCCTCATCCAAGCCCAGTTGCTGACGCAAAGCCTCGTCCGGGGCACGGCGCTCAGGGATGTTCACACCCTCCCAGTTCCCCGCCTCGGAAACGCCGAAAAGCTTAATTGCGTTGTCTGCGTCATCTCCTAGAACTTCGCGGATTTTGCCCTCGCTCCAGACGTAAAACTTACCCTCCACCCCTTCCGAATCGGCATCCTGAGCGGAGAAAAACTCTCCCTTCGGCCCAGTCATCTCGCGCAGGACGTACTCGAGCGTCTCCGTCGCAACCCGCCGATACTTTTGCTTGCCGAATAGCTTGTACGCTCCGGCATAAACCCTCGCCAACTGCGCGTTGTCGTAGAGCATCTTTTCAAAGTGCGGCACGCGCCAGATGACGTCGGTGGCGTAGCGGTGGAACCCGCCGCCGATCTGGTCGTAGATGCCGCCCTCCATCATCCGGTCCAGCGTGAGCTGGAGATGCCTCCCAGCGGTCGCGTCGCCGAGCCAAGCGTGGGAGAGCAGATACAGCAGTGCCGGACTCTGGGGGAATTTAGGCGCGCCGCCGAAGCCGCCGTAGCTTTGGTCAAAAGCTCTAGAAAGCCCCGCCAGCGCCGCGGTATGTAAATCCTCGGGCAACACGGCGGTTCGCGGTTTGAGCTGGCCTTGCAAGTGGGTGGTGAGCTGCTCGGCGTTCTCGAGCACGTCGTTTTTTTGATTCCGCCAAGCCTCCGCAACCCCCGCCAGCACGCGACGGAACGCGGGAAATTGACCTCGGTCCTCAGGCGGCCAGTAGGTTCCACCGTAGAAGGGGCGCAGATCGGGCATCAGGAACATGTTCATCGGCCAGCCGCCTGAGCCGGTCATGGCTTGTAGCGCCGCCATATACACGTGATCTACGTCCGGCAACTCTTCGCGGTCTACCTTTATGGGGATGAAGTGGGCGTTGAGGAACGCCGCGGTTTGCGGGTCCTCGAAGCTCTCTCGCTCCATCACGTGACACCAGTGGCAGGTGGCGTAACCCACCGAGAGGAAAATCGGCTTATCCTCGGCCCGCGCCTTGGCGAAGGCTTCTTCGCCCCAGGGATGCCAGTCCACCGGGTTGTGGGCGTGCTGGAGCAGGTAAGGGCTGGTCTCGAGCCTTAGGCGGTTGCTCATCGCCCTAAAGCCTAGCCGTTCTCGAGCCAATCAACCGTGATTTGGGGATTTTGCCAAGGCTCCAGAGCCTCAATCGCTACTATTAAACCTATGGCTCGCTACGCCTCGGTATCCCGCCGCTTCGTCGCCAACCTGATTGATTGGACCTTCAAAGGGCTTATCGGCGCGGGCATTGTGGCCTCGGTGGAGCGGCTTTTCCCGTCCAGCACC
The DNA here is from genome assembly GCA_040290005.1 of Meiothermus sp. Classification (GTDB taxonomy): domain Bacteria; phylum Deinococcota; class Deinococci; order Deinococcales; family Thermaceae; genus Meiothermus. The sequence continues at coordinate 4,795 of PSMF01000039.1, read as the reverse complement.
AGCGCCGGTTGGGACGGCATCCTGAGTTTCATCTTCTTCGCCCTGGCTTTTTTCGCCTACGACATCGTGCCGCTCAGCAACCGCGGGGCCACGGTGGGTAAGCGAATGATGGGGATTCAAGTGGTGGGACAGGATGGGCGCTATATCAGTTTGAGACGCTCGTTTTTGCGGGAAGTCATCGGAAAGTGGGTTAGTGGATTGGTCTTCAGTCTGGGTTATTTGTGGGCGGTCTGGGATAAGGATAAGCAAGCCTGGCACGATAAGATTGCCAGCACATATGTGGTGCGGAGGTGAGGGTACCGGAGTCAGGGGGCCGGGTTCCGGGAGCAAGGCGCATAGGGCAGAGGGCAGAGAACAGAGCGCCTTTGACGCTTTAGCCCTCTGCTCTCGGCTCTTCTTGGAACCCTACTTGGCCCCCAAATACTTGAAATACCGCTCCCTGGTAATCATGCCGTACACTTTGTTCCCGTCGGCGACAAAGACGATTTGGTGCTGGCGGAAAAGCGAGCTGAGTTCGCTGGCGGCGGTGTCGCCCGAGACCACCGGGGCCTCGTCCCAGGGCACCAAGGAGTCGGCGATGCCGATGATGCCTACGGGTTGGCCGTGCTCGAGAAGCACCGCGATGTTGCCCTCAAAGGATTGCAGGGCGTTGATCACCGGCACCGCCCTCGCCATCCGCCGGGCCGAGGTGGGCACGAAAATGCCCGCTGAGAGCAGGGTGGTGGTGGTGACCTTGACCGCGCGTTTGGCGATCCATAGCGCGAGCGTAAAAATAATCAGAAACACCAACCCTTCGATCAGCCCGAAAAAGTTGATGCCCTCCCAGCCGAACTGTCCCTGGCGGCGAAACAACAAATGCACCAGACCCGAAGCCAGAAGGCCAGCGATCACGGCAGCGAGGTAGGCGATAAGACCAGCAAGGCGTAAATCGCGTATGGTTCGCATGTCTTGATGGATAGTTTACCCTAATGGGATTGAGCAATGAGTTATGAGCGATGATTAATGTGCTAAGGCCGTCGAACGACCACGCTCGACGCCGAACGCTCGAGGTTAAAAACGCGTCTAGGACAATGAGACCGGGGCGGCGAGAATCGTTACGTAGGCCAAGAAACTGCTTTGGGCGTTAGGCTTTCGACGTTTGGCGCTTCTAGCTCATCGCTCATTGCTCATCGCTGCCCCACCCCCGAGCCAGACCAAATCTTCCTCTTTATCCAAATCCACGCCCACCTCGGCATAAGGGGTAATCAGGGCGCGAGCGGGCACCCCCAGAATCTGGGAAACCCTGGCCTCGAGACTGGGGATGTCGGCCTGGCCCAAAATTACCCGCAGCAAAGTTCCGAAGCCGATCATCTGGGCCAGGGCCAGCGGCTGCTTACGCAGCGCCAAGGCCCGCTTGAGCAGGGGCAGGGCACTATAAAACAGCTTCTTGTCTATAAGGGCGATGTTCCCGCCGGTGAACTGACCCCCGCGCACCCTGGCATAGGTGCGGCGCATCCCCGGAAACCGCCGCTCGACATCGTCTTTGCGGATGACACAGTAGACAAAACCCGCCTGCGGCGCATTCCCCAACACCCAGCGCACCGCCTCCGGGGTCAGAAAGGGCATGTCACCGGTGGCAACCAGCACCTTCTCCCCTGCCGCGGCACCCACCCCAGCCTCTAAGTTCTCCACGATGCCGCCCCGGTCGGGCAAAGCCTGCTTGGGAGACGGATAGAGATTGGCTTTTGGCCCCACGAAAACCACGTCCAAACCGGACTGGGCGAGGGCCTCGAGGGTGTATTCCACCAGCGGACGGCCCTTATAGGGAATCAGGGTTTTTGAGGCTACGCCAAACGCTTTAGCTAAAGGGTCGCTGGGCTTACCCCCGGCGAGAACGATGGCTTCCACCGGAATAGCTTAAGCGATGAGCAACTAGCCATGAGCGATGAGCTAAAAGTGGCTAAA
>PSMF01000039.1:0-2801 GCA_040290005.1 Meiothermus sp. | reverse complement strand
CACTTGCCACAAGCCACCGGCCATAGGCCTCGATAGCTCATTGCTCATGGCTCATCGCTTCTTGTACCCTATTTACATGGAAGATTTGCTCGAGCGGCTGGGTTCACACCTAGTCTGGCGCATCGGCAAGGCCGAGGGCGAGGAACTGCTGGTGGTGCGGGTGGGCCTCGCCAGCGCCTCGGCAGAGTTCGGCAACCTCTCGAGGCTGCGCAACGCCACCGACGAGGAGATGGAAGCTCTAGCCCAAGCAGGGCAGATTCGGGTGGAGTGGGTGAATTGAAGGTACTGGGATCAGGGGACCGGGTGGAAGCCAAGGGCTTGGGGCTTAGGGTCAAACCTGATTCATGTCCTGGACAGGGGGTTTGAGCACGAGATTATCGCACCCTGGAGTGGGAATACAAACCTCGAGGTTTCTCTAAGCCCCAAGCCCTACTCCCTAAACCTTTCTCGGAACCCCCTTATGACCCTCGAGAAAAACTTTCAGCTCACCCTGCCTGAGCCACCTGAGCACCTGCTCAAGCCCGAACGGGTGTTCGGGGGTAGACCGCCGTTCGGGCGCCTGGAACGCCAGGGTTCACAGCTCAGGGGCGAACTGGTGGCCGAGGTTCCGTTACTCGGCGAAATCCACTTCCCTTTCCAGAGCCGTATAGACGCACAGGAGGAAGGTCGGGCCTATCTGCTCGCCGACTCCCCCACCCTGACCCTCGACCAACCGCGAGCCATGCACCCGCCCAGTTCCCCTCCTTCGCCCGCCGACCAACAGCGAGCAGAGCCCGCCGACCAACAGCGAGCAGAGCCCACCGACCAACAGCGAGCAGAGCCCGCTGACCCCCGCTTTTGGGCCGAACTCGAAGGGGAAGGATGGGCGGTGGAGGACGGAATCTGCTACAAGCTGCGTCTGCGCATCCACGCCGAAATCCCCCAAGGCGAGAAGTGGGGAGGTAAGGCCCTGCGGCGGATGGCCGAAGCCGCGTTTGAGCGCACCGTGAGCCGGGCCCTCGAGGGGCTACAGGGGGGCAAACTGTTACGCGGATGACGACCCAGACCCCACCGAGCGATATACTGGGTTGATTTAGAGAGGCCCCCATGCTAGAAGTGCGTTTTTTAGGACATGCAGCGGTCTGGCTCAGCGACGGTCAAACCCGCGTCATCATTGACCCCTTCCTCACCGGCAACCCCAAGGCGGCCCAGACTGCCGAGTCGGTGGAAGCCGACCTGATCGTGGTCACCCACGCCCACGGCGACCACTGGGGGGATAGCCTCGAGTTGTCCAAGCGCGGCCTGACCCTGGTTTCCAGCGCCGAGATCGCAGGTCACGCCCAAAAGCTCGGCGCCGCTAAAGCCGTCGGGATGAACACCGGCGGCACCTACAAGTTCGCGGGCGGCTGGCTCAAATGGTTCCCGGCCTGGCACACCTCCTCTTTCCCCGACGGGACCTACGGCGGGATCGCTATGGGGGTGCTGGTCGAACTCGGCGGCAAACGGGTCTACCACGCGGGCGACACCGCCCTCTTCTCTGACCTTCGGCTGGTGGGCGACCACGGTCTAGACCTGGCGCTGGTGCCTATCGGCGACCACTTTACGATGGGACCCGACGACGCGCTCAAAGCGCTGGAGCTGCTCCGCCCCCAACAGGTGGTGCCGATCCACTACAACACCTTTCCCCCCATCGTCCAGGACGGCCCGGCGTTTGTGGCTCGAGCCGGATTATTGGGTATCGGTGGACAAGCATTGGACAGCGGCGGCAGTATAACCCTTTCTTAACACCGCAACCTTTACACTGGAGAGTACAAGGCTTTCATGGATTATCGTCGGCTCACCCGTCAAAACTTCCGCCTCGAGATGCTGCTGGGTCTGGGGCGCAGTTCGCAGGTTTACCTAGCCCACGGCCCCGACGGGACCAAGGTAGCACTCAAAGTGCCCCGCCGCGAGGTGCGCGAAGACCGCCTGATGGCCGAGCGCTTCGCCCAGGAGGTGGCGCTCTCGCTCACCCTCAACCACCCCAACCTGGTGCGGGGGCTCTCCGGCAGACCCGAGGGCGATGGGGCCTTCTTGGCAGTGGAGTACTTCGAGGAGGGAACCCTCGAGGACAGCCTGAAAAAAGGCCCCCTGAGCCGCGAGGTGGCGCTGGAGTGCCTCAGCCAGATCGCCCAGGCGCTGGTGTTTTTGCACGAGCGGGGCATCATCCACCAGGACGTTAAGCCCTCCAATATCTTCATAGACGGGCTGCTGTTTAAGCTGGGCGACTTTGGGGTTGCCAAGACTAGAGAGAACCCTAAGCCGATGGAGCGGGCCGGGAGCCCCTTTTACATGGCTCCCGAACTGTTCACTGGCAACGAGAGCAGCCCCTCATCCGATGCCTATTCCTTCGGGGTGATGGCTTACGAACTTCTGGTGGGCAAGCGGCCTTTCATCGGTGAGAACCTAGAGGAGCTGACCTACGCCCACATCCACAAACTTCCACCTCCCACTAACCTTCCGCCCAACTTAGACCGCATCGTGCGCAACCTGCTCACCAAGGAACCGGCGATCCGTGCCACCCCGCAGGCTTTCCTAAAAGCCATCCGCAACCCGGAGCCCCAGACCACCGAAGCCGCTGCTGAGGGCAAAGACAAAAACAAATCAAAGGGCCTGTTCGGCGGCCTGTTCCGCAAGCGGTAGTAGGGAATTGTAGGGACGACGGGCCCGTCGTCCCTACGCGCGTCGCCCATTCATTTGATGGCGATTGGTGTGGCCAGAATCCCCAATCGGTCAAGGTTTATGGTTGAAGCATCTGGCCTATGGCGACCTCGCACGGCCCC
>PSMF01000038.1:0-27871 GCA_040290005.1 Meiothermus sp. | reverse complement strand
CGCAACGAGAGTGGCCACCGCCGCTACAGTGAAGGCGACTTAGGCTGGCTGCGGGTTTTGCAATGCCTGCGCGATACTGGGATGCCCATCCAGACCATGCAGCGCTATGCCCGGCTGGTACAGGAAAAAGCCCCACCGCGCCGGATGCAAGAGCTTCTGGAAGCCCACCGGGAGGAGGTTTTAGCTAACCTCGAGCGGCAGAAGGAATACCTCAAGGTCATCGAGCGGAAGATCGCGGCCTATCAGAGCCATGACCGCTGCAAAGAGTAAGGAATAAGCCCATCCGAAGCCGTCAAATGTGATTGATCGGGACTAGAATCCCGACTAAACTACTGTACATTCTCCCAGAAAAACTTATACTTTATTGCGAACAACTCGCAATAGGCGAGGGAGGCAACGCATGGCAAATCAGCTCGAGATTAGAAACCTACACGCCCGCATCGAGAGCGGCGAGGAAATCCTAAGAGGTGTGAATCTGGTCGTCCCCAAGGGCGAAATCCACGCCATCATGGGGCCGAACGGCTCGGGGAAATCCACCCTAGCGAAGATTGTCGCCGGAGACCCCAGCTACGAGGTCACGGCAGGGGAAATCCTGGTAGACGGCGAGAGCGTGATGGAGATGGAGGCTGACGAACGCGCCCGGCACGGGCTTTTCCTGGCCTTTCAGTACCCCGTCGAGGTCCCCGGCGTGACCAACGCCAACTTTCTGCGCCTGGCGCTCCAAGCCAAGCAGGGGGGCGACGTGAGCGTGATGGAGTTCTACGGCAAACTCCAGAAGGCGCTGCAAACCCTCGAGTGGGACGAGAGCATCCTCACCCGCTATCTCAATGACGGCTTTTCGGGCGGCGAGAAAAAGCGCAACGAGATCATGCAACTGATGGTGCTGGAGCCCACCTACGCCATCCTCGACGAGACCGACTCGGGCCTCGACATTGATGCGCTGAAGGTCGTCTCCAAAGGCGTGAACGCCATGCGCGGCCCCAACTTCGGCGCGGTGCTGATCACCCACTACCAGCGCCTCCTCAACTACATCGCCCCCGATGTCGTTCACGTGATGGTGGACGGCAGGATCGTCACCTCGGGCGGCCCGGAACTGGCGCTGAAGCTCGAGGAGCAGGGCTACGAGTGGGTCAAGGGGTTGGCGGTAGCAGGAGCTTAAGAACGTTGACCCTCAACCGTTTACCGCTAACTGCAAAGGCGCAGTTTCGGTCAACGGTCAACCGTAAACGGTAAACAGGAGAAATGATGTCCGACTTTGATGTCGCAACCCTAGGCAGTGATTACAAATACGGCTTTCGTGACGAGGTGAAGCCGGTGTTCAAGGCCGAAAAGGGCCTCAACCGGCGCGTGGTGGAGGCGATTTCTTATCACAAGAATGAGCCGCAGTGGATGCTGGATTTTAGGCTAAAAGCTTTGGAGATTTACCAGTCCAAGCCGGTGCCGACCTGGGGCGGAGACCTCAGCGGGCTCGACATGGACGAGATTTACTTCTACTCCAAGCCCACCGAGAAGGGCGATGCCCGTACCTGGGACGACGTGCCCGAGGAGATTCGCAAGACCTACGACCGCCTGGGCATCCGCGAGGCCGAGCAAAAGGTCTTGGCGGGCGTGGGGGCGCAGTATGACTCGGAGATGGTCTATCACCAGGTCAAGGACGAGCTAGCGCGGCTGGGCGTGATTTTCGTCAGCATCGAGGAGGGCCTGAAGCACCACGAGGACCTGTTCCGCGAATATTTCGCCACCGTTATCCCGCCCGAGGACAACAAATACGCCGCCCTGAACTCGGCGGTGTGGTCGGGTGGCAGCTTTGTCTACGTGCCCAAGGGCGTGAAGGTGGATTTGCCGCTGCAAGCCTACTTCCGCGTCAACACCGCCGAGCTAGGCCAGTTTGAGCGCACCATCATCGTGGTGGACGAGGGTGCGGACATGCACTACATCGAGGGCTGCACCGCGCCGACCTATACGACGGATTCGTTCCACTCCGGCGTGATCGAGATTGTGGTCAACCAGGGGGCTCGCAGCCGCTACACCACCATCCAGAACTGGTCGCACAACATGTATAACCTCGTGACCCAGCGGGCGGTGGTGAAGAAGGATGCCTACCACATGTGGCTGGACGGGAACCTTGGCAGCAAGCTGACCATGAAGTACCCCAGCAGCTATTTGGTCGAGCACGGCGCACGCTCGGATATCCTCTCGATTGCCTTCGCCAGCACGGGCCAGCACCAGGACGCGGGCGGCAAGCTGATTTTCGCCGCGCCGAACACCTCTGGCTCGATTGTCTCCAAGAGCATCTCGAGGGGCGCGGGACGGTCTTCTTATCGTGGTCAAATCAAGATTTACGACAACGCTGACTACGCCAAGGTGAACGTGGAGTGCGACGCTCTCCTCATCAACGAGGAGTCGCGCACCGACACCTATCCCTACATGGAAATCGAGAACAATACCGCCACGGTGGGCCACGAAGCGACGGTGAGCCGCCTGAACGACGAGCAGATTTTCTACCTCCAGTCGCGCGGGCTGCCCGGTGACGAGGCCGCAGCCTTGATCGTGCGCGGGTTTATCGAGCCGGTGGCGAAGGAGCTGCCGCTGGAGTACGCGGTGGAGCTGAACCGGCTGATCGAGCTCGAGATGGAAGGGTCGGTGGGTTGATGTGGAACTGACCTCGACCCTAAACCGCGACCTCGTGCTCGAGGTCTCCCGCCAACTCGCCGAGCCGCAGTGGCTCCTGGACAAGCGCCTGGCGGCCTGGGACACCTTCGCCAAGTTGCCCTATCCCACCACGCGTACTGAGGAGTGGCGCTACACCGACATCACCGAGGTGCCGTTCGAATTGCTGAAGCTCGAGCTTCCGCTCGGCAAAACCCTGACCCGCGAGACCTTGCCCGAAGAGGTGAAAGCCCGTCTGGGCCAGGCCCAGCTCTCGGGCTTCGCGGTGTTCATCGGGGCGGATTTGGTCTACGCCGAGTTGCCTGAGGAGCTTTCCAAGCAGGGGGTGATCCTCACCAGCCTGCACGAAGCGCTGAGGAGCCACCCCAAGCAGGTCGAGGAGAACCTCTTCAAAGCGGTGAATTGGGACGACCTCGTGGGCTCGCAGGCGGGCCGCCGTGAGAACTCCAAGATTCCGGCGCTGAACGCCGCCTTCTTCACGCACGGGGTGTTTTTGTTCGTGCCGAAGGGCGTGGAGTTCAGTAAACCGATAGGGGTGTTCAAATACCTCGCCGGGAACGCACTTTCCGCCAGCCGCACGCTGATTGTCGGGGACGCGAATAGCCAGGGTGTGTACATCGAGGAGTACATCTCGCCCGCCAAGGCGAAGGCCGCCGTCAACACTTCTTCCACAGAGCTGATTCTCGGCCAGGGCGCGAAGCTGCGCCACGCGCACATCCAGACCTTGGGTGAGGGCTTCTACCACTTCCACCGCCAGCGTGCTCACCTGGGCCGCGACGCCGCGCTGAACGACCTCGTGGTGGACATGGGCGGTTCTATCGTGCGGGCCGATGTGCAGTCGGAGATGCTGGGGGCGGGCTCCTACTCGGAGATGCTGGGGCTGTATTTCACCTCGGGGACGCAGCATGTGGACCACTACACCCTCCAGCACCACATCGCCGACCACGCCTACTCGGACGTACTGTACAAAGGTGCTGCGAAAGACCAAAGCCGCACGGTCTACGCAGGGTTGATCAAGCTCGAGCCCACCGCGCAGAAAACCGATGCCTACCAGACCAACCGTAACCTGTTGCTCTCGCCCGAAGCCCGCTCGGACTCGGTGCCGCAGCTCGAGATCGCCGCCAACGACGTGAAGTGCTCGCACGGCTCCTCCACCGCGCCGGTGGACCCAATGGAACTCTTCTACCTGATGAGCCGGGGCCTGCCGAAGCACGTTGGGCAGCAGATTCTGGTCAAGGCCCACCTCACCGACGTACTCACCCGCATCCCCATCGCGCCGCTGCGGGAGCACATCGAGCACATCATCGAGGAAAAAGTCCGACTCTGATGGTCAGCAAAGAGAACGCTGAGCACTACGTCTGGAAGTTGGTCTGCGACGGCTGGCATCTGGTGAGGCCTGGAGAGCTCAGTGTGATTCTGGAGCGGATGCCGCCCGGAACTGCCGAAGACCGCCACCTACACCGGCAGGTTCGGCAGTTTTTCTTCGTGCTGAGTGGGGAGGTGAGCCTTGAGCTGGACGGCAAGGTCGAACGGTTGAGGGCAGGGGAGGGGCTTGAGGTCGCGCCTGGTTTGCCCCACCAGATGCGCAATGAACCGAGTTCGGACGTAGAGTTCTTGTTGGTCTCGAGCGGTATCTCCCGCGAGGACCGCTATCCGGCTTAGAACTTGGCGCATAATCGAGCCATGAGACCCGTATTGTTCTTGCTCGGTCCATTTCTGCTCCTGGTCGGGTGCAGCCAAACCCGTTTCGAGACGCAGAGTTTATGGGTGGATAAAGCCTATGAAACAAACTGTCCGTCCATCGGCTATATCGGTCCTAAGCCGGATAAGTGCCTACGGGTCAGAGTCAGCGCCAATGATACGTGGTACGGTTTTTCCCAGCCCATCAAGGGATTTGAGTACGAGGAAGGTTATCTATACGAGCTTCAGGTGCTCGTTGGCTATGACATCTCCGGCGCGATGGACGTTCCGCCGTCCTACACCCTTTTGAAGGCTGTGAGCAAGACGAAACCTCAATAACATGGCTTGGATTCCTGTCATCAAAACCGAACAGCTCGAGAGCGGTCGCTTGGTCGTCAAAGTTGAAGGGGAGAAAACCCCGGTGCTCATCCTCAAGGTCGGGGACGAGGTGTTCGCAATCTCCGACATCTGCACCCACGACAAAAACCCGCTCTCTGACGGGCCGGTGGAGGGCTATAGCATCAAATGCACTCGCCACGGCGCGAAATTTGACTTGCGCACCGGCAAGGCCACACTGCCCGCGCCGCGCCCGGTGAAGGCCTATAAAGCTAAGGAAGAGGATGGGCAGATTTGGCTCGAGGTGCCTTAATCCACTTTCGGTAGACCTCCGGTGAAAGTAAACGGGATTCGTTGTCCTGATACAGCCTTTACCCCGCTCTAACTCCTCGATAAGCGGGGAAAGATTGAACCCTGCCCCCTTCCTGTTTTGTGGGGAGAGCCAGGGTGAGGTTAACCCGGACTTTCGCCGAAAATCTAGTGGAGGAATGCCCTTCCATACAAAAACTCCCCACAGGCTTGATACCTGCGGGGGTTAAGCACTTCGCGGTTGAGGGCTACCTTACGTAGGTTAGCCAAGCGTTATATTTGGCATTTCGGCCCTGGGCCGCTTCCAGATAGGCCGCTCGCAGCCGCATGGTGTGCTCGCCCGCGGTGCCCTTGCCGATGGCCCGCCCGTCGAGGAAGGAAACCGGAGTGACCTCCGCCGCCGTGCCCACCATAAATACTTCATCGGCCATGTAGAGCTGGTCGCGGGTAGCCCGGCACTCGCGCACCTCATAGCCCAGATCGCGGGCAATTGTTACCACCGAGTCGCGGGTAATCCCCATCAGGTTCACCGAGTGCTCGATGACATAGAGCACGTTCCCTTTGAAAAAAAAGATGTTCTCGCCCGAGCCCTCCGCCACAAAGCCTTCTTTATCGAGAAGCAGGGCCTCGTCGGCCCCGACTTGGTGGGCCTCGATGCGGGCCAGGGCGCTATTGACATAGTTCCCACCCGCCTTAGCCTTGCCGGGCATCACGTTGGCGGGGAAGCGTGCCCACGAAGAGGTGATGAGCTTGGCCCCCTTGCGCACCGCCTCGTCGCCCAAGTACGTTCCCCACTCCCAGGCCGCCACCATCACCTCGGCGGGGTTGTTGGGCAGCGGGTTTACCCCTAGGCTACGGGCCCCCATCCAGGCCAGCGGGCGGATGTAGCAGCTTTTATAGCCGTTGTCGCGGATCACACTGAGGATGCCTTCGCTCACCTCTTGGGGAGAGAAGGGCATCTCGAACATCATCACCTTGGCACTGTGGAAGAAGCGCTCGACGTGCTCAGGGAGCCGGAAAACCGCGGCCCCTTGGGGGGTTTCGTAAGCCCGGATGCCCTCGAACACGCTGGTACCGTAGTGCAGGGCGTGGCTCAGCACCGAGACCTTGGCCTGTTCCTGGGGAACCATGTGCCCGTTGAACCAGATCAGACCGGCCTTCATCTTGGTTTCCCCGCCGAGTTTAGGTTTGATTTCCGCTGCCATGTCTCCTCCAAAAACCGCTCTGTGCGCCCGAGGCGCTAAAACGCGTACAAAAATCATACTGCCTAGCGCCTGAGTGTAGGCGCTAGCTCAAGTCAGAACGGTAAGGCCAGGCCATGAGGGGCTTGCTGCTGGAGTAAAACTCAGCGGCCTCACAGCCTCCATTCAGCCGGTACAGCCACACTCGAGACCTGAACTCTGGTGTTTGTATGGCCTGCCGCGTCCGCGCGGGCCAAAGGAGAAAAAATGCCTTTGACCATTGCACTCTTCCCCGATACAGCTAAAGCTGAGGCCGCCGTCCACAACCTCGAGCAGCAGGGCTTTTCCGAGGTAGGTCTGGCGGCCCACGAGAGCTGGGCCCGAAACGCTATCAACATGCCCGCGCGCAGCGGCAGTGAGGCCCAGGAGGGTCTCAAACAGGGCAGTTTGTGGGGAACCTTGCTGGGCGGGGTGGCTGGGGTTGCCAGCGCGGTGATCACCGGTGGGGCCTCGCTGGTGTTGGTGGGCATCCTGGCCGGGGCCGGGGTTGGGGGCCTGACCGGCCTGCTGGCCGGAGCCGGAGCAGCGGGGATCAGCAAAAACGAGGACGAGGCCTATTACGTCAGGGCGCTGCAAGAAGGCGGCATCGTGCTGGTGGTGCGCAGCGAGGAAGGTCAGGTCAAACGCCTCGGCGAGTTGCTACAAAGCTACGATGCCCAGCGCATCACCGTCCGACCCGACCCGCAGCCGAGTGAATCCAGCGGGGTTGGTCAAGGGTCGAATCCTTAGAGCTGGAGTTTGAGTCTCGCCGGGCCAGCGAAAAGTGACTTTGGGCCAAAGTCTTAGGTTAACCCCCACCCCAACCCTCCCTGCAAAACGGGGAGGGAACGCGGCTTGGTCTTCCCCTCGCAGAGCGGGGGGAGTTAGAGGGGGTGAGGTTTGCACCAGGACAACCGATCCTTGTACTTTCGTCGGAGGTCTAATAAATCCCTGATCCTATCCGCTCTGGACGCAAACTGCTCTTGAAGCTTTGCGCCTAACCCAGAGGCTTATAAGCCGCGTTCTTTGGCGAATAGGGCGACTTGGGTTCGGCTTTTCTGTCCCAGTTTAGCCAGCAGGCTGCTGACATGGGTTTTGACGGTTTTCTCGGCAATCCCGAGGGCTGTGGCGATGGCCTTGTTGCTCAGTCCCTGGGCGATTAGGCCCAGCACCTCGCGCTCTTTAGGGGTGAGGTGGGCGAGGTTATCCTGGGTGGGTTGGGTCAGTAGACGCACCGCTGCCGGGTCTAGGGGCACCTCGCCGCGCACTGCGGCCCGAATGCCGTCCAGCAAAGCGGATGGCCCGGCGTGCTTAAGCAGATAACCCGAAGCGCCTAAGTTGACCGCCTGGCGCAGCGCATCGGCCTCGAGAAAACTCGTCAGTATCAGCACCTTGGGCTTAGAAGATATCGCCAGAAACTGCGGAATCCAGGGCAGGGCGTGCCCGTCGGAGAGCTGCAAGTCGAGCAGAACCAAATCCGGCTGGGACTCGGAAGCGGCTTTCAGCGCGGCGGTTCCGCTGTCCGCTTCACCGACCACCTCGATATAGCCCCAAGAATGCTTTCAAGCCCTCCCGCACCACGGGGTGGTCGTCCACGATGAGCAGGCGGTGGGTCATCAGGGTTTATCCTTAGCGGCTGATGATTTATCCAGTAGGGGCAGTTTAGCCTCGAGCACCGCCCCGCTCGGCTTGCGGCCATACATCCGCACACCCCCGCCGAGTGCGGCGGTGCGCTGCTCGAGGGAAAGTAGACCCAGACCGCGCTCGAGGGCCTTGCTGGGGCCGCGCCCGTCATCCTCCACCCGCAGCCGGACTCCGTTTTCGCCTTTGTCCAATCGAATCCAAATGTTCTGTGGGCGTGCGTGGCGCAGGGCGTTGTGTACGCCTTCCTGGGCTACCCGGTAGAGGGCTTCGGCCACCCCTTCGGGCAAGTCCAGTTCGGCGGCATCGGAATGGACACGCACCACACTGTTCACCCGGTCGGCCAGGCGGCACAGCGCTGGGGCCAGCCCGTGCGAGAGGTCGGCGGGCCGCAGCAGCTCGACCAGGCCGCGCAACTCGGAGAGTGCAGAGGACACCAGTTCGGCGCTGCGCTCCAGTGCCGATTCGCGCTGGGTCTGGCTCTCTCTTGCCACCCGCAAAGAGAGGTCGGCAGCGAAGAGCAGTTGGGCCACCGAGTCGTGCATTTCTCGAGCCAGTCGGGCGCGTTCCTCCAACGTTGCCAGCGCCTCGCGCTCCCGAGTTTGCCGCTCCTGGAGCCGGGAACGGCGGTAAGCCAGGCCCAGCGTGCGCCCGATGGCGGTCAGAAACTCCAGCGTTTCGGCATCGAAAGGCTCGCGTCCGGGAGCGGCCAGGTTGAGGATACCCACCGGCCCTTCTTTGGTCAGAAGAGGGACGCTGGCATGGACTTCCAGGCCGCCCTTCTCGCCCCAAGCGGCTTCCAGACGACTACACTCGACGATGTTGACCCCCCGGTCGAGTTCGTCATGGCGGAACAGCCACTGACAGTCACAACTGCCCTCGCGCAGGCATTTGCGGTCCTCGGCTAAGAGCGCCGGAGGAAGCCCGATACACGCAGAGAAACTCAAGCTCCCTTGTTTGGCGTCACCGGGCTCGACGTGGCTCAGGAACACCCAGCCGGTGCTGATCCCCAGCAGCTTGACGAGTTCCTCGAGCGCCTTCTGCAAGGCCCGGTCGAAGTCGGCCTCGCGGTTCAAAACGTCCAAGATGCGGTTGAGGGTGGAGAGTTCCTCAAGCCGTTTTTTTAGCTTGGGGACGGGAGATTTCTTCATCCTGCCAAACCTCTCGCTGCCACCCAGTCCTGATGCCGCTGATGGACTTTGGGCCAGAGTTCGGAAACATCCAGCTCGAGGCCGAACGCCTCCCGCAGCACCCGGCGATACTCGGCTTCGGTTTCGATAACCCGCTGCTGCACACCATTCCTCGCCACCCGTTTGAACACCGCCTCGCGCAGCGTAATGATCCCATCGGGGGTCAGGCGCTGGCAAACCGTTTTCTGCACGAAGCCCGACTCCGGGGAGGTTTGCAGCCAGTCACAGCGCGGGGTGAAGTCCTCGAGCCTGTGGGGTTGAAGCCCGAAATCATAGGTCTGCGCCGCGCCGTGCTCGTGGTTATGCACCGTCCAGCGCCCATCCTCTGGGCCGCGCTCCAAGCGGAACTCGAAGCCGTCCTGCACGTAGGTGCCTTCGCGCAGGGGAATGGGCCGGAGAAACCCGTCGCCAAACCCCACATCCGCGATGAACTCACCTTCCGGCAAATGCACCAGCAGGACGAGGTGATTGCCGTCCGCGTTCGGCCCAGCACTGGCCCTGGGTACGGCCCCGGCTAGGCAATCCAGTTGGAAGCCGAGTTCGCGTAGGGCCCATGCCAAGAGCCCGTTCATCTCGTAGCACCAGCCGCCTCGCCGCTCCAGGACGAGTTTTTGGAAGAAACGGTTTTCAGCGAGCAGGATGGGTTTGCCCAAATGAACGTCCAGGTTTTCGTAAGGAATGGCCCGCAGATGGGCGTGGTGGACGGCGCTCAGCACATCCAACGTGGGCTCCCTCGGCCCGGTGTAGCCGATGCGCGCCAAGTAGGTCTCGAGATTCACGCTATCCATTGTGCTCTAACTTGTGCCACCATTCCTGCCACAGCACAGGTTTGCCCCACGCGCCGAACTTGCCCACGCTCACCCCGTCCAGCTGGACCTTCTCGCCGCTCCCCACCCGCACGAACTCTACCTTCCAGTTCACCACACCGACATTGCCGTCCACCGCGAGCACATGTCCCGAGAACTTCACCTCCTGCTGGGTGGAGAGGCTCTCCTGCCAGTACCGCCGCACCGCCTCCAATCCGTGAATCGGCGGCTCGAGAGGGTTTTCCTGATAGCTCACTTCTGGGTCGAATAGCGAAGCCGCGAGGTCGGCATCCCCCTTTTCCCAGGCCCGACCCAGGATTTCTAGCCAGGTCTCGAGTTCGGCACGCTTCATATTCACCCGGCAGTCACGACCTCCCCGGCATGGAACTGTCTCGAGGCGATGATATCTTCCTCGCCCGTGCGGTCTCGCTTCCCGCCCGCCGCCATCCCCGCCTGAAACTGTTCGCGGGCTTCCCAGGTTTGCAGCACCACCACCTCATCCTCGCCGGTCTGGACGGCTTCGTAGGCGATGAAACCGGGCTGCGTTTTGAGGACTTGCAGGGTCAGCCGCCCGCGCCGGAGTTCCTCCTCTACCTTTCCGGGGGCCACTTTGAAGACGGCGACCACCTTGAAGCTCATACAGCTCCCCGGTTTGGAGAGTCGCCGTGCTCGCCCAAGGTTATCGTCCCCAAGGCCAGTTCTGCGACCCGCAGCCCGCTTTTGCCCAAAAGTTTATAGCGCATAGTTCCTCCAAATCTAGCAACACGTTAGCAGGTAGCTTTCACGGCTGCGCTAACTCTGGATCACCGTGCTCTGAACTGCGGCGATCAGCCACCTTCCATCCTCCCGTACTAAAACGTAGGTTTGATTCGCCGTAGACACGCTCTCGAGCCCGTCCCCTTGCTTACGAAAGATGTGTTTGACCCCACTTACCACCGCGATATCTGGACGAATGAGAGTAATAGCCTCGACATCATTCTTTGTAATGAAGCTTTGTAATGATGTCGGCCACCGGAGTTTGCATCGCAGCCCGCATGACTCGAGCCGGTTCATCCTTACCCCTAACTCGAAGGCCAGCAACGTTAGTAACCACAACATCTGGTATAAGAAGCTCGTTGAAGCGCTCGGGGTCGTTCTGGAAAGCTTCTGCTTGGGCTATGACTTGCCTAATATCCCGCTTGTACTCTTGGGCCATGTAGTCTCCTCTTTCCTCGCTCGAGATATGCACTACCCCGTCACTGCCAAAAAGTGCAATCCTGAACGGCGCGGGCTCGGCAGCCTTTCCAGTATCAGGGAACCAAATCCGGCCCCGCTTGACCACGATGAATAGGCCGTGCTCGTCGCCCACCGGCAGGAAAGAATCGTTGACCTCGGTGTGGTAAAGCGGCGCTCCGGTCTGCCGTTGAAGCCATTTTGCGGTGGCTGGAACGTCGTCGCAGACGATGCCGATTTCGCTGATGCACAAGAGGCTTGAGGCCGAAAAAGTCTCATTCGAGCGGTTATCGAGCGTATGGCGGGCGATGAACTCGGCGATGTTCCCCGCCGGGTCATAGAAGTAAAACGCGTCAACATTCCAGTTCTCGAAGTGAAAAGCATCGCGTCCGTGCCCGTCCTGGATCAGCTTCGCACGGCGTTCCACCCATGCCTTAGCCTCAGCAAGCTGATTGGACGGGATGTTGAAGGCAAAGTGATAGAAAGGGCGTTCTCCAGCTTCGGCCTGTTCAAACGTCAGCTTGGAAGCGCCGATTTGAAAAGTTACGGCATCGTCTGTGCGCTCGAGCACCGGAAGTTCCAAGACTTTCGAGTAGAACTCGAGCACCTCGTCCAGCCTGTGTGTTTCAACCCAGAGCTGGTGGATTCGCATGATGTTCCTCAAGGCAGAATCAGGTGCAGGTCGCCGAACTCGTGCCATAAGTATTTCTCGTGCAGCGCGGCTTTATAAGCTACTTCCAGATGCTTATGACCGGCGATGGCCTCCAGCATCATCAAGTGCGTGGCCTTGGGCTCGTGCCAGCCGGTGAGGATGCCGTCCACCGCCCGCACCCCCCGCTCGGGCGTGACCACCAACTCTGTCCAACCCTCGCCGGGATAAATCAGGCCAGCCGGGTCGGTGACTGTTTCCAGCGCGCGCACTACCGTCGTCCCCACCGCGATTACCCTGCGCCCATCGGCTTTAGCCTGATTCACGACTTCGGCGGTTATATCTGGGACGCGGTAGAACTCGGCGTAAGGTGGCTCGTGGCTTTCCAATGAAGCTACGCCGGTATGGAGTAAAAGCGGAACCACCAAAATGCCCTTAGCGACGAGCCGGGTAATAATTTCGGGAGTGAACGCCCGGCCTGCTGAGGGCATCTCGGCGCTGCCCATTTCGGTGGCGTAGACGGTCTGGTAGTGCGAAAGCGGCCAGTCTTCCTGAACGTAGTCGTAGCAGATGGGTTGGCCGTGCTCGAGCAGATAACCCAGATGGGGAGCGGGGAACTCGAGTTCAGCCCGCCACAAGCGGTTTCCAGGGTGGGGATAAGGCTCGAGCAAACGCGCTTTAGCGCCGCCCGGCAGGTCCAAGGTTTCGCCCGCCAAAGCCTCGCGGAAAGGCCTGGTCGTGCCATTCTCAAGGCTGCGTAGTTCGATGCTCCAAATGTTGTTTTCTAGTTGAGTAGAAAGATGCGATCCAAGTTCAGTGCCGTCAGCGCGGTACGCGGGAAGCGCGGCGGGCAGCGTCCCCGAGGTGTTGATGACCAGCACGTCACCAGCGTCAAGAAACTCGGGGATGTCGCGGAACTGGGTGTGGACCAGGCGGTCATCACGGCGATATGAAACCATCAGCCGCACTTCGTCCCTGGCTAAGCCTCGAGCCTCCGGCGGTTCGTGGGCTTCCAGTTCAGGCGGTAGCGTGAAATCCAAGAAATTCTTGTCGGTCACGGTCATGAAACCGACCTCTCTTTTGCGCTTTGGAACAGCGTGAGTTGCATACCGTCGGGGGCTTGCATTCGCCCGTTGTAATCGCCCCAAGGGGTGAGAACCGGCTCGTGGACGGGCGTAGCCCCAGCTTCTTTTAGCGACTTAGCAGTAGCGTCCACATCGGCGACTTCCAGGGCCAGCCGCACCGGGCCGGAGACGCGCTTTCCGGCCTCCACGCGGTCAATCGTCTCGGCCTGGGCTTCGTTGACAAGCTCGAGCGTAGCCCTTCCCGCGTCCAGCACGATTCCTCGTCCATCGGGATTGTTCCATTCCAGAACCGCCCGAAGCCCAAACCCATCCTGATAAAACCGCCTCGCCGCCTCGAAATCCGCCACGGTGGGCGCGACGCGCAGCTCCTTGACATCTGATTTCTGGCCTATCTCTCGAGCTTTGTAGCGTCCGCTGGGCAAGTTCCCTTCAATCAAAGCCAGAAGCCCCGGAACACTGCTCTCGGGCGGCGGACGGTCTGAAATATCCTCGCCGGGAAAGGCTTCTTGGTGCATCTGGGTGTTCATGTCGCCGGGGTCGGCCCAATAGATTTTGAGTTCGGGGTGCTCGGCGGCAAGAACGTTGGAAAGCTGTTCTAAAGCGGCTTTGCTCGAGCCGTACCCGCCCCAACCGGGGTAGCCTTCCACACCCGCATCCGAGGTGATGTTTAAGATGCGAGCACCGGGCCTCAGGACGGGCAGGGCGAGTTGAATCAGCCGCAACGGAGCAAGGACGTTAACCCGGTAAACCTGCTCGAGCACGTCCAGCGGATAATCCCTCAAGTTCGGTTGCGGGCTGGGGCCGAGGATCGAGGCGTTGTTGACGAGCAAATCCAAGCCGCCGAGTTCTTTAGCCGCGTCCGTCAAAGCCTTCGCGTGGGCCGCGTCGGAGACATCACCCGCGAGGGCAACCGTTTGCGTCTTGGACGAGAGCTCAGAACGAGCTTGTTCTAAAGCTTGCGAGCCTCGAGCGTCCAGCGCCAAACTCCAACCGCGCTCGGCTAACGAACGCGCCAGGGCCAGCCCTAGTCCTCGGCTGGCCCCGGTGATTAGCGCTACGCGGGACATGGATTCTCCTCTTGCACCCGCTTCATCTGAGGCTTGCGGGTTGTGGTCTGGACTCGAGGGTGGAGAAGCTTGAGCAGCCCGCGAACTTCAGACTCGTGCCGCAGCGTTTGTTGTTTTTCCTTACCTAGCAGAACTAGAAAATCGGTGTTGTGCATAGCGGTTCCTTTCGTCTCGAAGGGCTTTAGCCGTCCGCCAAACTCACACTAATAGAGTAGAAAATGGCTTCCCTAAACGCTTCCGGCGTTGGCCCTAAAAGGTTCTAGGTCTTAAGTCTTAGAGGCTTTAGTCAGCGTTTATTTGAGCCATGGGTTTGGTCAGCTCGAGCTACAATAGGGGAGTAACGTGAGTTACTTAGTTAAGTTGCTTCTCTTGCTCACCCTTACCGCATCCCTCGGCCTGGCCCAGAGGGATGTTTCTGACCTGGACTCCGACGGTTATCCCGATGTCACCGAGCTGCACAGCGCCACCGAGCGCGAGGCTTTCATGCGCTGGTTCGCGGCGATAGCTGAAGCCCAATACACCGCGCCCTCGCCGACTTGGAAGGCCGAAGACCAGGACTGCTCCGGTCTATTGCGTTTCGCCTACGTCGAGGCACTGAAGCCCAAAACGCCCGCCTGGTTCAAGCAATTCGCCTACTTCCCCGACCGTAACATTCCGCCCATTCGCAGCCTATCCTATCCGCTACGCGAAATTAGCCGCTCGGTTTTTCGCGTCGCAGCCGGGGCCTACCAACCCGATGATGTCGAGGTGGGAAAGCTGGTGGGCCGCACCACCGCACAGTACATGATGAACTACTCTACGGTGTTCCTGGGCCGCACTCCGGATAAAGCACGGCGTGGCGACCTGCTGTTTTTCGTGCATCCCTTGGCGACGGGCTCGGCCTATCACAGCATGGTCTACCTGGGGAACGGGCGCGTGGTGTACCACACCGGGCTTTCGCCGGAAGAGGGCGGGGAAGTCCGCTTGCTGACGCTGGACACGCTGAACAAGCACCCTTCGGCGAGCTGGCATCCGGTTCCCGAGAATCCGAACTTCTTGGGATTTTATCGCTGGAAAATCGTGGCGAACGGCAATAACAGGTGACGAGGAGGCGTATGAAAGAGGTGTTCAGGGGCATTCTGGGCTTAGGGTTGCTAGCATTGGTGGGCTTATTGCCGGGTTCAGCGCAGGAGGAGGGGCCGCGACTCTATGGCGGCGGAACGTTCGCGCCGGGGGCCAAGGTGGGCCTCGAGTACAACCTCCCGAGCGGCGGGAGTGCGCGAATCGCCGTATATAGAATTGGGAACCCCGAAAAAGTGTTGCAGATGGGCGGGCCGCGCGACTTCAAGGCCACCAACGACTTGAAGCTGACCCCGGTGCGTACCGTGCCGGTGTACCGCTCGAGGAACGACAGCTATGGGCAAATCAGCCTGGGGACGCTTCCCGAGGGGCTGTATCTCGCCCAAATCGGCAACCCCCGGCCCCGCTCGGCGACGCTAATTCTAGTAACGAGCCTTGGCTTGGTGGTCAAATCCGATACTGCGGGAATCCTCACCTACACGGCAAATCTGAACGATGGAAAACCCCTTCCTGCACAGGTCTACGTGGTGAAGGATAAGAGGATCGCCGAGCAGGGAAAATCGAGTAATGGTGTGGTGAGGCTCGAGACCGGCTTCAAAAACAGTGATAACACTTTCGTGGCCGCGCGTTCGGGCGACTCCTGGGCCTTCAGCAGCGCCTACTGGCAAGCCTGGAACGTGGAGAAAAACCGGGTTTATCTTTACACCGACCGCCCCGTCTACCGCCCCGGTCAGACCGTGCAGTTCAAGGGCACGGCTCGGAGTGCTGCGGGACTCAAACCCGTCGTGGGGCAGAGTGTGACGGTATCGGTGAAGGACGAGGACGAGACCGAAATCTATTCCGGGAAGTTCACTACGGATGCCTACGGCGGCTTCAACGGGACGTTCCCGGTGGCGCTGGACGTTCGTCTGGGCAACTAC
Organism: Meiothermus sp.; assembly: GCA_040290005.1. Classification (GTDB taxonomy): domain Bacteria; phylum Deinococcota; class Deinococci; order Deinococcales; family Thermaceae; genus Meiothermus. The sequence continues at coordinate 12,027 of PSMF01000038.1, read as the reverse complement.
AGCCTCACCGCCACCGTGCAGGGTGAGGAGTTCGGCGGCAGCTTCGAGGTGCAGGAGTACGTCAAGCCCGAGTACCGCGTCAGCGTCACGCCCGACAAAACCGTCGCGCTGCAGGGCGAAAAGAGCCGGTTCGTCATCAAAGGAGAGTATCTGTTCGGCGGGCCAGTGGTGGGCGGCAAGGTGAGTTATTCCGTGCTGAAGCGGCCTTATTACGCCTTTGCTTATCAATCCCAATACGGCTTCTACCAGAAATATGACTACGAGGACAGCTACGGCGGGAGCATCATCCAGCGCGGCGATGGGGTGCTGAACGAGAAGGGCGAACTCGTGCTGAACATCCCTTTGCCCAAGGATGCCGAGAACGATTACCGCTTGAGTGTCGAAGCCGGTGTCACCGACGAGGCGAGGCGCGAGATTAGTGGGACAGGAGCGCTCACCGCTTACCGCTCGGGGGTCGTGCTGGACATCAGCAGCGACGATTATTTCTATCAGGCTGGGCAGAACATTACCGCCACCGTGCGGGCGGAAGACCTCGAGGGTAAACCCGTCAGCGTCCCCTTCAGCGTCGAGGTGAAGCGCTACTACTGGCTGCGCAATAAGGGCGAGCAAAATCAGGCGGTGACGACTTTACAAGGTCGCACGAATGCCGACGGGAAGGCGACGGTATCGCTCAAACTGCAAACTCAAGGCGACTACCGCCTCGAAGCCACCGCCAAAGACAGCGCCGGAAGGCCCACGGGCTCGAGCGATTACGTCTGGGTTTCGGATGGCAGCTACTGGTACTGGGGCTACAAGAGCCTCAAAATCACGCCGGACAAGCAGGAGTACAAGGTCGGCGACACCGCCCGCTTCGTGGTGCAGTCGCCGGTGAGCGACGGCTGGGCGCTGGTGAACCTCGAGGGCACAAAAGCCTCCAAGCCGGAAATCGTCAAATTCCAAGGCTCGGTCTTCACCTATGCCCTCAAGCTCACGCAGGATATGGTCCCCAACGGCTATCTCTCGGTGACGATTCTGGGCGGCGGCGAATACTACACCGAGACCGCCGGGTTCTTAATCCCGCCCGCCGACAAGTTCCTGAACGTGGCGGTCGCCTCGGATAAAACCACTTACAAGCCCGGAGATTCCGCGACCTACACGCTCAAAGTGACGGATGCCAAAGGCAAGCCGGTGCAGGCCCAGGTCACGCTGGGGCTGGTGGACGAGGCGATTTACCTCGTGCGGCCCGAGAGCACGCCCGACATTCGCGGCTTTTTCTGGGCCTTGAAGGGAAATTTGGTCGGGACCGAGACCGCAGGCGGCTACTACTTCGGCAACATCGCGCCCGCACAAGCTCAAGCATCTGCTCCAAGGGCCGAGATGGACAAGGCGGTGTTCGGGCAGTCCAAAGAGGGTTTGGCTGCCGCCAAACTCCGCAGCGACTTCCGCGACACCATTTTATGGCTCCCCAGCGTGGAAACCGATGCCAACGGCGAGGCCACGCTCGAGGCCAAGTTCCCCGACAACCTGACCCAGTGGCGGATGACCGCGCGGGCCATCACCCTCTCCGACGCGGTTGGGCAGAACACCCAAACCGTGACCACCACGCTTCCAGTCATCGCGCGATTGGGTGCTCCGAGATTCTTAATCAAGGGCGACACTGCCTCGCTCCGCGTGATCGGGCAAAACAACCTGCCGGACGCGCAAACTGGTCAGCTTCAGCTCGAGCCCACCGGCTTAGACCTCCTCACCCCGCCCACCAATCTCGCCCAGTTCCCCGCAAACGGGCGCACCACGGCGGATTACCGGGTCAAGGCGGGCTCGAGCGGGACTGCGGTTTTGAAGGCTTCGGCGCTGACCCCGCAGGCTTCGGACGCGCTTGAGTCCAAACTTCCCATCCTGCCCAAAGGTTTGAAGGAAGAACTCGGCTGGGCTGGACAAGCGGGCGATAACTGGAAATTCACCCTGCCCGACAATACTGATTTGACTCAGACCAGGGCCAAGCTCTACCTGAATCCCTCGCTGGCGACGGCGGTAACACCCGCGCTGGAGTACCTCGCGGGCTACCCCTACGGCTGCTCCGAGCAGACCATGAGCCGCTTCCTGCCGAGCGTGCTGGCAAAACAGGCTGGAGATCTCGTGACGCTGCCCGAGGAGGTTTCGGCCAACCTCGATGACTACGTGGCTCAAGGCCTCAAGCGGCTCTACGATTTCCAGCACGAGGACGGCGGCTGGGGCTTCTGGCAGAACGACGACTCCTCGGTGTACATCACTTCCTACGTGCTGAGCGGGCTGGCGCAGGCCAAACAGGCCGGGTACAAGGTGCGTAAGGAAGCGCTCGAGAATGGATCTCAATACCTAGCCAAAAACTTAGGACGTTTTGGAACCGATAAATACGCTAATGATGCCAAGGCCTATGCTTTCTACGCTCTGGCATCCGCAGGTTTTGACGGACCTAACTACTTTAGCTTCCACAATAGCGACAAAGACGTAGCAAACCTCACGCCTTACGGCCTTTCGTTGCTAACCTTAGCGCTGGATAAGCTTGACCCAGGCGGTGACAAAGCCGATGCCAAGCGCTTGCTTGATGTCTTACTCAAACGCCTGACCGAACGCGAGCGAGTAGCTTACTGGGACGTAGACACGTATCCCTACGCCTGGAACGATGACCGACTTGAGGCCACAGCACGAGGATTACAAGCCCTCGTCCGCCTGCGCCCGGATAGCCCGGTGATTCCCAAAATTGTCAACTGGCTGATGATGGAGCGCAAGGGCGCACGTTGGGTTTCGACCAAAGACACGGCAGCGGTGATTGTGGCGGCTTTGGAGCTTGCCAAAGTGCGCGGCGAGCAACCCGGCGAAAGCACCGTGCGGGTTAGCATCAACGGGCAGGAGCAGAGCGTGACGGTAGGTCCGAAAGGTTTGGAACTGCCCTTGGACGGCCTACAAAAAGGCGAGAACACCGTTGAAGTGACCTCCGACACGCCGCTCTTTGCCAGCGGCAGCGTGGGCTACTTTGCCGAGCAGGATTATCTCAAGCCCGAGTACAAAGGCTTGCGCGTGGCCCGCCAGTACGAAAAGTTGACGGCTAAATATGACTCGGAGAATGAGCGCTATGTCTACTCGAGGAGCTCCCTTTCCGGCACGGTGAAAGCCGGGGATTACGTGCTGGTCACGCTCACCCTGCGGCCCGAGAAGGGTTCGGCGCGGTACGTGCTGCTCGAGGAGCCCACCCCCGCAGGCATGACGGTAGTCGAAAACGACGACTCCTTCCGCATCGCCGGGGTCAAATCGCGTTTCGGTGACGATTACTACGGCTGGAACTACTGGTTCGACGGGCGCGAGATTCGAGATAACAAGGTGGAGTTCTACTTCAGCTACTTGGGCGAGCCCGTGACCTTCACCTATGTGATGCGAGCGGAGACACCGGGCAATTTCACCGCGCTGCCCACGCTGGCCTGGCTGATGTACGAGCCGGAGGTGCGCGGGGTGGGGACGGTGCGGGTTTTGAACGTGACCGGGTAAGGAATGTCGAGGGTCGAGGGTCGAGGGTCGGCGGGCTCTGCTCGCTGTTGGTTGAGGGTGACGGCGTTTGTCATTGCCCTGCTATTGTCGTTGGGGTTTGCTCAGAACTGGCAGACGGCTAAAAGTCCGGGGTTTGTGGTGAGGACGGCCTCGAGCCCCGACCGCGCCCTGCTCCCCCAGGTCTTCGAGATTCTGCGAAAAGCGAGACGCGACCTGAGTTTAGCCGGGTTGAATCTGCCTCAAACCGTCACCGTCGTAATCCACCCAAATCTGAAGTCGTACACTGACGCAACCAAAGTTCCTTGGTTTGTTATCGCCGTCTCTGACCGCACGAAAAACCGGATTGTCACGCAGCGTTTGCGCATTCTAGTGGAGCGAGGGAGCCTCGAGCGCACCCTGCGCCACGAGCTTTTCCATCTGGTCCAACCCGAGGGTTGGCCGCGCTGGAAGGCCGAGGGCTCGGCGATGCGCTTCGCGGGCGATAAACCGACGGCGGAGCCGATTCCGGGTATTAGCGAGGACGAACTGAACAAGGTTTTGGCCGACCCGCCCGATGCTCGAGTTTTAGCGAGGGCGGTGGCGACAGCCTACGCCTTGGTGGGCAAGACCTCGAGACCTTAGATTTGGTTTCCCAGTCCCGACTAAACCTTAGAAGGGTAGGGTTTGCTATTTTTGTGGCAATCGAAGATATAGATGCCGCCGCCAAACTCGGCCCGAGCTATCGCGCTCCGGGGCAGTAGGCCCAAAGAAAGCTCGAAGTTATGAGCGAATCCAATAGCTCTACCGCCCGTCCGCCCTTAGCCCTGCCGGATCGCTGGGGTCTGCAAGCGCCTTTTTCCGCCATCCACCACGTGGCCCTCATCACCAACGACATGAAAAAGACCGTGGCCTTCTACCGCGACGTGCTCGAGGTGATGGTCGAAACCCAGACCGGTTTTATACTGCCCGACCCCGCCTATTAGCGCCTTTGCCGCACAATCCAAAGACGTTACTTAGCCTGAGCCTGCTTCTTCCGATTTCGCACGTCCCACAGCGCCTCGAGCGCCGCCGAAACCAACCCGGCAAACTGTACAAAATGCGCCTCGTCGGCCTCGCTGAACTCGCTTTCGTACTTATCGGAAAGCTGGAGCAGGCCCCAGTTCGTGCCGTCCTTGCCCTTGATGGGAGCCGCCAGCCAGCCGCGCATGGGCGGGTGTTTGCCGTTCTCGAGGCCGAAGTTTTTCCACTCGGGGTGGGCCTCGAGCTGCTCTTGAGTCAAGCGAACCGGCTGATTATGGCTTAGCAGCCAGCCGTGGATGCCGTAGCCCGTCGCTGGTGTGCTGTACGCGGCCCAGGCTTTGTACTTTTCCGAGAGCGAGAAGAACTTGCGGATGCTCTTCCAATCGCCCTGCACCACAATTGCGGCAGCCCCTTGATGTGCGCCAATCAGCATCCGAATCAGCTCGACGGCATTGCTCAGCACCTCGTTTGCAGCTTGGGCAAACTCCTCGTCAATCGCGTCGGGCTCCTTCATCACCGGGTTAGGCGTGGCCCCGGTGACGCTGTTGTGGTAGACGTTCCACTCCTTTTTTTCCTCGGCCATAGAACGCTCCTTGGTCCCAGCTTATTACGCAGCCTGAGCAAAGGTCGGCTTAGCTCGCAAACTGCGGCGCTGGCCCTCGCGCAAGACCTCGAGCCCCACCTCACCCCCGCCGAACACCAGGGCTTTTTGCAGGTCGTTGACCCCAGAAATCGCCTCGCCTTCAATAGAAAGAAGCAAATCACCCTGTCGCAGACCCGCAGAATCGGCGGGCGTGGACGAGCGCACTTCTAAGACGCGCACGGCTCGAGCCTGTCCCGCTTGCTGCGCGAGAACTGGAGGCAAAACCTCGCCCCTGGCCCCGATGCCCAGATAGCGGCGCTGGATTTCACCCTTCTGGATGAGCAGGGCGGCGACCCAGGAAGCCGTCTGCGACGGAATGGCGAAGCCGATGCCCTGCGCCCAAGGGATAATCGCGGTGTTGATGCCCACAACTTCGCCCCAGGCGTTGAGCAGCGGCCCACCGGAGTTGCCGGGGTTGATGGCGGCATCGGTTTGCAGGAGGCCCTCGAGCAAGCTTCCCTGCGTCGGCAGGCTGCGGTCGAGGGCGCTCACCACGCCCAAGCTGACCGAACCCGCGAGCCGGAGCGGGTTGCCCATCGCAATCACGAGCTGGCCCACGCCGGGGAGTTTTTGGGCCAGGGGCAGGCTCGAGAGGTGATTGGCTTCCACGCGCACCACCGCTAAGTCGGTGGGCGGGTCGGAGCCGATGAGGGTGGCCTCGAGGCCGTCGCTGCCGAGGTTTACTTTTAGTCCTTTATTACCGCCAACTACATGAGCGTTCGTCAGCACATACCCATCGGGCGAAAGCACCAGACCGGAACCTTGTCCCCGGCGGTGTTCCACCCCGGCTACACCGGGAGCCACTTGCGAAACCAGATGCTCTAAATCGCCGGAAAGTTGTTGTAAAAGGGTCATATAAATCCTTTGCGGATAGCCGATAGCTAAAGACCTTTTGTCCAGGACAAAGATTCTCGAGCTTCGATTTCGCTGTCCTAGACCGGAGTTTGTTTTTGGCTATCTGCCTTTTTACTTGCGCTCACCCAAAGTCACGCTCAGGTCGTGGGCTTGCCCACCCCGCCAGAGTTTGAAGTTCGCAGATGTTCCGGCTTCCATCTCGCTCAGAGCCGAGAGCAAATCCTCCATGCGGTGCAGCGACTTCCCGTTCACCTCCAGCAGCACGTCCCCGAGCAACAAACCGTCTTTCGCTGCCGGGCCTTCGGGCTCGACGCTGACGACGAGCAAGCCGCGTTCCTGCGCCGCGCCTTCGGGCAGGCGCACCGGTTGGGCACTGATGCCCAGATAAGCCCGTCCGGCCCCGCCGCGCTGAATCAGCCGCTCGCTGACGCGCTTTAGCGTGGGCACGCCGAGGGTGAGGGCCATGCCCCGGCGCAAAGCCTGAGTGTTCAAACCCAACACTCGACCTTCAGCATCCACCAGTGGCCCACCGGAGAAGCCCGGATACATCGAGACATCCGGCTGGATGTACTGCTCCAAGCGGCCTCCCATCGGGGTTCTCCACTCAGCCCCGAGGTTGCTCAGGATGCCCATCGAGGCCCGCACCGCCTTGCCCGGCCAGCCCAGCGCCAGCACGATTTGCCCGACCTTCAGGCCCTCGGTTTCAGCCCACTGGGGCACGGTCAGGCCATCGGTTTCGGCTTTGAGCAGGGCTAAATCGGTGGAAGGGTCGCGGCCTACCAGGGTTGCGGAAACCTCGAGCCCGCCCGGTAAAGTCACCGAGACATCGGAGCGGCGCAGGGTATGCGCAGCGGTGAGGATGTGCCCGTCCGCCGACCAGACGATGCCCGTGCTACCGCCCCAGCGCCCGGCGCTGACGTGGACGACGGACTCGCCTGCGGTTTCGACTGCGGAAGCAATTGCGTTGGAGAGTTCGGAGATTGGGTTCATGGGTCGAGATTAGCCGTGTGCTCGCAAACGCACACCCGTCAAAGGAGCAGGCTCACACCTAGCCAATCGGGCAGGTATACGATGGCCGCAAGGAGGCCGCTATGGACGACAAGCAGATTCTAGACCACATTAACAAGCTGGTGAACGAAGAAAAAACCCTCGAGGCGGAGGGTCTCGAGACTGCCCGGCTAGGCCAAATTCGGGGCCAGCTCGACCAGCTCTGGGACTTGCTGCGCCAGCGCCGGGCCAAAGAGGAATACGGTCAAGACCCCGACGAGGCCGAGGTCCGCTCGGTGGAGACGGTGGAAAACTATACCGACACGCCGTACGAGGGCGAGCGATAAAGGTGACCCCCACAAGCTTTAAAGTCATCAAAACATGTATACATTGGCGAACCCTACGCGGTTCCCCCTGCTCGCAGGGGGGGAGCAGGATGACGCTCGTGATGCATCAAATTGGCGTGGAGGTCGGGGATAGAGGGGGTCGTTCTTGACCGTAGCTACAAGAGAATTAGACCGAGCTGCGCGGCTCGCACAACGGCCTCGGTGCGGCTTTCCACACCGAGTTTGCTCAAAATCTGCGCGACGTGAAACTTCGCGGTGTGCTCGCTGAAATCTAAACGCCCCGCAATCGCCTTGTTGGAGAGCCCGGCAGCCAAAAGCTGGAGCACCTCGAGCTCCCTTGCCGTCAACTCCTCGCCTAGCGGCTCAGGCCCGGCAGAATCGCCTGGCTCAGGCAGAAGGAGGTTGAGTAAGGCGGGTTCGATAACAGCTAAGCCTCGAGCCACCGCCTGAAGCGCCGCGCCCAGCACTTCAGGTTCGGAGGTACGGAGCAGGACACCTTTGGCCCCGCCGGAGAGGGCTCGAGCCGCCCTTTCCTCACCTGAAACCAGCGCCAGAACGGGGATTTCCAAATCCGTGAAACTCTCGTCCTCCAGCTCTAAATCCCACAGCAGCACATCTGCGTTGTAGATGGAGAAATCTGCTTCGGTATCGGTTTGACCTACTAACTCGAGACCCTCTTCTCCCCCCCAATAAAGCCGCCAGCCCGGCCCGGCTCCAAGGGTCGCCGGAGACGATGAGGACTCGAGTGGGCTGCACATCCTCAAGCTATGGATGAGGCCGAAAACCAGGGGTGATTGGCCTCACCCTGGCTTTGGGGGCATGGTATAATCCAGCGTCAGGCACAACAAAAAGGAGGTTTTATGGTGGAGGATCGCCCAACCCTGGCACCCACCCCTTGCCCCTCTCTCCCGAGGCGATTCAGAGCGAGTTTAGCCGTTTATTTTGGAGTGCCGTCGTGGTCTGCACCTTGCTGGTCTTGTTTCTAGCAGGCTCACTGGTCGCCTCGGTGTGGCTTTTGCTGACCGCCGAGCAAACCCCAGCAACCACGCGCGCCTTCTGGCTGACCCTGTTTTGCGTCGCCACCGGGTTTTTGGGCAGCAGCCTTTCGGCGCTGATTTCCGCGGCAGACCGCATTTCCAACGGCTGGGAAACCTCCAATGGCGGCAAGTGGCCCAAAAATGCCAAGAAGGAGGACAGGTTTGGGTCTAGGATGGTTGGCTGGTTTCTAGTCCGGCCCCTTTTGGGGGCGGCGATGGGTTTTTTGGTGTATATCGGGGTGGTCGGCGGCTATCTCATCGTGGTCGTCGCCACCACCAAACCCCCGTCCCCAGGTGACTTTAACCCCTATGCGCTGGGCTTTCTCTCGCTGCTAGGCGGACTGTTTGCCAAGACTTTCCTCGAGCGGCTCAAGGACGCCTTTGATACTTTGTTTGGGAAAAAGGATTGAGACCCAGGTTTCGCTCAGACCGTGCCCAGCTTGGCCTCGTCCTCGAGGTCTAGATCGTCCTCGAGTTCTTCATTCCCCAGCACCTTCGCCACGATCTGCTTGTCCAGACGGCGCACTTCCTCGATAAACCGCTCCAAGCCGTCGAACTCGCGGTACACCGAGGCGAAGCGGATGTAAGCCACCGGGTCACGCTTGAGGAAAGCCATCGCCCGCAGCCCGATCTCCTCGGAGCTGATCTCCATTTCGCGCACCGAGTCCTCGAAACCGTAGGCGAACTCTTGCAGCTCCTGCGGGTCAATCGGGCGCTTCATCGCGGCCAGCATCAGGCCGCGCAGCAGCTTGTTGGGGTCGAAGGTCTCCTTGCGCCCGTTGCGCTTGATCACCATCAGCGGCTCGACCTGAGCGCGCTCGTAGGTGGTGAAGCGGCGCTTGCAGTTGGTACACTCCCGGCGGCGGCGAATCACCGAACCCTCGTCGGAAGGACGCGAGTCCAGCACGCGGCTGTCGGGGTGGGCACAGAAGGGGCAGTTCATAAGGTGGTCGCAGGTCGAAGGCCGAGGGTCGAAGGCCAACAACCCGTTTTGACCTTAGACCTTAGTCCTTTGACCTTCGACATTATTCCCCCTTTACCCCATCCCAATCGTGATTCACGGAAGCTCCCGGAGTAAGTCATATATTTCCGGGAGCTGGGGCGGCTCGGGGAGCAAGACCTCCAAGACCTGCCCGCGCACCCCCTCCGAGACCATCGAGCCCACCGCCACCGCCGCCCGCACCAAGGGGCGGTCATGCTCCTCACCCGCCGGGTCACGGTTGGGGATCACCCCGTTGACCCGCACGTTGGTGGGGAAAATCCGCGTGGCCCCCTCGATTAAGCCCATCACCGCCCCACGAATCGAGGCTACGTGGGGCTGGTCGCGCTGGAGCGGAGGGAGGACCACGGTGACGAAGCCGCCGCCGCTCAGGTAGCGCAAACCCTGTTGCAGCACGTACAAACTCGACTTTACATCGGCGTTGAGGAGGTCGTACCACTCGCCCTCGAGCAACTCTACAAAAGGAGTCTTGCTCTCGGCGCTGGTGACGTGGACGATGCCATCAATCATCCCGAACAGCTCCTCGATCTTCTCGAAGGTGTTCATCACGTCCAGCACCACCGACATGTCGCCGCGAATCGGGATCGCGTTGGCCCCGATGGCCTCGACCTCGGAGGCAACCGCCGTCGCCATCTCCACGTCGGGGTCCACGGTAATGACCGTCGCCCCGTTGCGGGCATAGCTCCGGGCAATACTGCGCCCGAACCCCCGGCCCGCCCCCGTCACCATTACGATGCGCTGGTCTAGGCCCAGGAGGTCTCGTGAAAATTCGACCATTGACCCCACTATAATAGGGCAAGGCCGTATATGGCGTGTATTGGGCAAAGGTCACTAAGCTGAGCGCTGCTGGGAGAGATCGTTCTGGACCGGTTCCTCCGGTTGGACGGGAACATTCACCCTCAGCAGCCGAGCTGTGAGCGGTAGCGAGGTGCCTTGGATCAAGATTGAGGTCAGTACGGTAAAGAAGGTCACGTTGAAGATGGTCATGGCGGCGGGCAGGTTTGCCAGCAAGGGAAAGGTCGCCAGGACGATAGGGACGGCCCTGCGCAGCCCGACCCAGGAGACGAACAGTTTTTGGTTGAACGGCAGTCGCACCGGCAGCAGGCTCAGCAGCACGCTCACCGGCCTCGCCACGAACATCAGAAACAGGGCGGTAGCCAGCGAAACCCCAGCTACCGGCAGTAGTTGCGAGGGGAAGACCAACAGGCCCAAGGTCAGGAACATGCCGATTTCCATCAGCCAAGTGACGCCCTCGTGAAAACTCACCAGCGAGGTCTTGTGGATGAGCTTGCTATTGCCCACCACCACGCCCGCTACGTAGACCGCCAGAAACCCGCTGCCATCCAATACCGCCGTAACCGAAAATATCAGGAGCATCAAGGTCAGGGAGAGCACCGCGTAGAGCCCGGCAAAGCTCAGGCGTATACGTCCGACTGCCCATACCGTCGCCCGGCCCAGCAGGTAGCCCAGCGCCAAGCCGATGAGCATCTGCTGGATGAATAAGGGCACGATGCTCTAGAGGCTGCGGTTAGGCTCGCTCAGCACGGCGATTAGACCCACGGTGAGAAATACCGCCATCGGGTCGTTGGTCCCGGACTCGAACTCGAGCAAGGGCCTTATGCTACCCTTGAGCCGCACTGCCCGCTCCCGCAGCACGCTGAACACCGCGCTGGCATCGGTGCTGGAGACCACCGCGCCTAGGAGGAGGGCCTCGAGCCAGCCCAGCCCCAGCAGATAGTGGACAAAGGCCCCGGTCAGGAGCATCGTCCCCAGCACCCCAAACGTCGCCAGCGAGAGGCCCGGCCAGAGCACCGGGCGCACCTCCTTCCAGCCCGTCGCGAGTCCGCCCGAGTACAGGATGAAGATCAGGGCTACCGTGCCGACGAATTGGGCCACCGCGTAGTTGTCAAACCAGATGCCGCCGGGCCCGTCGCTGCCCGCCAGCATCCCGATTGCTAGGAACAGGAGCAGGCCGGGAACGCCGAGCCGCCCGCCGACCTTGGTCGCTAAGACGCTGAGTAGGAGCAGAATTCCGGTGATTAATAAAATGCGTTCTGGGCTGGGCATCGTTCCCTCATCCTCTTAAATCAGGGTGCATCCGGGGATTGTCACTCAGCGGGCGAGTTATGATGGGCTCAGAGCCTTTCATCTTCGGCTCGGGAGGAATGCTTGAAGCAGATCGTCCTAATCAAGCTTTTCCCCACCCCCCTTTGGGGGTAAACGAGTCGTTTTCCGATTTCATTCTCCCATCGAAAATAGTTGGGTAGCCTATAAAGTTGATCGCTATCTCTGCGGCACAGACCCCCTGTTCATCTGGGTCTATGCGTTCAGCACCTGACCCTTAGCGACCTCGGAGGGTCCGCCCTGCACGCAGGGGGAGCTGTGCGAAGCCCGCTGATTGAAGGGACGCTAGGGACTCCTCAATGTCGGGGGTCGCCTTTAGAGGAACTCACATGGCAAACTATGAATCTGCCGAGCTGTACGACAAAATCTATGGCTTCAAAGACTATGCTCAGGAAGCGGAAGCTATTCATCAAACGATTCAGCGGTTCAAGCCCGGTGCAAAGACCTTATTAGACGTGGCTTGCGGCACGGGCAAGCATTTAGAGGTCCTCACGCTTAACTATCAAGCCGAAGGTTTGGACCTAAGCGCGGATT
>PSMF01000037.1:0-27886 GCA_040290005.1 Meiothermus sp. | reverse complement strand
TCACCCTCGAAGGTACGAAGGACTTGGAGTGTAGATGTCCCGTAAACCATGCAGGGCAGCTCTCGGGCACACCCAGGTGAGACAAAGGTAAAACCCGGCTTCATGCCGGGCTTTTTGGGGTGAGTGATGGGACTTGAACCCACGACCCCTGGTTCCACAGACCAGTGCTCTAACCGGCTGAGCTACACTCACCACAGTGTTGGTTTAGCATCAAAGCGCTAAATCAGCCCCCGCTATTGTAGGCGCGAAGCCTTCCAGCGTCAAGATTTCTGTATCGTTGACGGTACTAAGGACAGGCCTCTATACTCGCCCCAAGGTGCCAAACAATCGTTCGGAAGGTAAGCACCCCCCAGCGCCGGAAGCCAAGTCTTCGGAGCGGCGCGACGAGATTTTGGACGCGGCAGGCCAACTCTTTAGCCGCCGGGGGTTTCACGCGACCTCGATGCGTGACCTCGCCAAGGCGGTAAACCTACAAGGCGGCAGTCTCTACGCCCACATAGACTCCAAGGAAGAACTGCTGTTTGAGCTGGTGAACCGTGCTGCCGCCGAGTTTATTGCCAGCGCCGAAGCCGTGCCCACCGACCTGCCTGCCAAGGAGCGTTTAACCAGACTGGTGCGGGGCCACCTCGAGGTCATCGTCCACGAGTTGCCCAATGCCACGGTGTTTTTTCACGAGTGGAAGTTCCTTAGCCCCGAGCTTCAGGCCAAAGTCACCGCACTGCGGGATCGGTACGAGGGCTACTGGCGCAGGGCCATCGAGGACGGGGTGAAGACCGGAGAGTTTGAGCTCGAGGACGTGCGCCTCGCCACGCTGTTCGCGCTCTCGGCCCTCAACTGGACTTATCAGTGGTATCGGCCTGGGGGGAAGCTCAGCCTGGCGGCCCTGTCCAAGCGGTATTCTGAGATGATTCTCTCCGCACTCGAGGCCCGGTAATGGTCAAATGTGCCTTTTCCAGCACCCGGCGGGGTTAGACTCGGCGTGGTCGGCCATTAATAACGACCTGTAGCGGAGTGAGGAGGCTTTATGAAACGTTCTCTCGTGCTGGGCGGGCTTATAGCTTTCGTGTTGGCAGGATGTGGTGCGCTCAATAGCTTGATTCCGGCACAGCCCAACCCTATCGGGCTTCAGGGCCAATCGTTCTCGATACCCCTCGGGCCGAGTACCGCGGCGGTCGGCAGCGCAACCTTACAGCCAACCACCTTTGCCGACATAGACCCAAGCAAGTTCAACTCCATCACCCCTAAGAGCATTGACATCACCCTCGAGTTCGCCAGCGCTGGCCTGGGTGGTAGCTGCCCGGCGGCATCCAACCCGCCTGCCACCATCAACGTTAGCTACTCGGGGTTTGATGTCACCCTATCCGACAGCGGCGGAACCGGCGGGGCCGTGCGTACCATCACCCTACCCAACCCCGCGCTCTCCGGCAGTTTCACCCTAACCAAAAGCAGCAGTGGTTACAGCGTGAGCAACGTGAATCCCAACCCGCTCCTCTCGATTAATGGCAGCGACTTCACTGCGGCTTGGCAGATTCTGACCACCGGCGGGCAAAACACCGTGAGCGCCAAGGCCAGCTTTACCACCACCAGCACCCCCGACCTAGCCGGATGCATCCTTACCCTCACCATGGGCGGCGGGCAGGGCAAGGTCAACGCGTTCTAAGCGATTAATCTAGATAGGCCCTCGGGTGTGCTCGAGGGCCTATTTATTCGTGTGCAAATCTTAATCCAGCACGAAGCGCGGCTCGCTCTCATGCAGCCGCACCCGCCGGATGATGCGTTGGTCGTGCTCGTTGATCTCGTCGGTGGTGGCGATCACCGTCACGTAGTCGCGGATGGGGCTATTCAAGACTTTCTTGGTGAGGGTTTCCTCGACCTGGAAAATCCCGGCAGAGTTGTTCATCCGCACCCGGATTTCCACCGGGACCTTCTCCCCGCGCATGATCTGCACCTCGTCCACCGCCAGCGCGCTGATCGAGTGGATATCCACCGAGCCCAGCGCGAAGGCCTTGCGACCCCGGCCTTTGGTAATGTCGGTGCCGTCGGCGACGGCGGTAATGCCCGCCTCGACGGTCAGGGGCTCAGGGCTCAGGTCGTGGGTGTTGATGCCGTGGAGCATGAAGGCCCGTAGCTCAGCGCACTTCTCGGGGTCCTGGTAAAGCTTGGCTAGAACCCGGTCCAGCACCGGGATCGCCAGCATCACACTGAAGGCCTCGTGACCGGCCCGGTGGACCTGGTTGCCGATATCATGCAGCATCGTCGAGAGCAGGACGGTGACGAAGGTGTCCTCCAAGTCGCCCACCCCGCTTTCCACCACGTCCGGCTTGACCCCGTGCTCGACCAGAAGCTGCAAGATGGCGATGCTGGCCGCCCCGGTGATGAGCGCGTGGACCCGCCCATGGTCGTTATAGCCGAGCTTGCGCACGGTGATGTAGTTCGCCATGTTCCAGTGCGCCCGTGCCTCGCTGTCATCCGACAACAGCTCGTAGGCCATCAGCGCTTTGGGATACCGGCCCAGCCCCTCCCGAATCGAGAGGTCGGCCTCGACATAGAGCTTGGCCTTGGGGCTGCTGACCTGAACGGTGCGCTCGTTCATAACAGTACGGCCATCGGACATAAGTGTAGGGTAGCGCTTAAGGGGTGACATTTGGGTGACGGATGGCACATCAAGAGCAATGAGCGCTAAGCAAAGGTAAAAGGCGAAGAAAGAGAGGAAAGGAAAGTCAAAAGTGGGTCTTGTCCTAGATAGGGAAATCCCCCACCTCAAATTACCGTACTGGACGTAAGGTAGTTTACCTTCCTCTTTCCTCCTTGCTCTTTTCTCGCCTTTAGCTCATCGCTTTATTCTCCCCGGAACTGCGCCGGACGCTTCTCCAGAAAAGCCCGTGTCCCCTCGCGCATGTCCTTGGTGGCGCAGGCCATGCCGAACAGATCGGCTTCAACCTCTAAAGCTTCTTGCAGGTCGAGGTTTTCCCCGCGCCCTACCGACTCTTTGGCGAGGGCCAGGGCCACCGGGCCGTTTTTGAGGATGGCTCGAGCCAGCTCCTTGGCGGTCTCTAAAGCATCGTCCCCTACGCGGTTTACCAGCCCCAAACCCAAAGCCTCCTCGGCGGGCACGTGGCGACCGGTGAAAATCAAGTCCAGGGCGCGGCCCCTACCGATCAGCCGCGGCAGGCGCTGGGTTCCGCCGTAGCCAGGGATGATGCCCAGCCCGACCTCGGGCAGACCGAGTTTGGCGGTTTTGCTGGCGACGCGCAGGTCGCAGGCCAGGGCCAGCTCTAAGCCACCCCCCAGCGCGAAGCCGTTGATGGCAGCAATGGTGGGGACCGGTAGGGACGAGATTTCCCCCATCACCGACTGTCCCAGGATAGCGAACTCCCGTGCGGCGAACACGTCTTGCACCTCGGCGATCCCCCCGATATCCGCTCCGGCCACGAAAGCCCGCCCCTCGCCGGTGAAGATGGCGACGCGCACCTCGGGGTCCTGAGTGATCGCATCGGTGACGGAGGCCAGCTCGACCAGCAGGTCCTGGTTGAGCGCGTTGAGGGCCTGCGGGCGGCGGATGGTGACGATGCCCAAGCCATCCTCGACGGTGTAGGAGAGGAATTCGAACTCGGGAACTTCTGGGTCGAAAGTGTCGGACATATAAACCTCTCGTTTATGTTAACTGTTTACCGCAAAGAACTGTTGAAGGTCGAAAGTTTAAGGTCATAACTTGCCTTAACGCCGTTGCAGTCAACTGTAAATGGTCAACGGACAACGTCCTTCAGCCGCACGAACGCCTCGAGCGCCGTCTTGGTCATTCGCTCCACGCCGGTCTGGATAAGCTCAGGAGCCACGAACTCGCTGTCGCCGACCTTGTTCACCACCGCCAGCACCGTCCCGGCCCGCACGCCCCGCATTTTTGCCAGCAGGAACAGTGCGCTCGACTCCATCTCCACCGAGATAGCACCATACTCGCTGAAGCGGATCCCGTGGTGGTCGGGCGGGGAATAAAAAGCGTCCTCGGTGACGTTGAGGCCGACGTGGTGGGGGAAGTTCTCGGTCCTGGCCGCTTGCACCAGCGCCTCGAGGGTGTCCCAGTCGGGGATGGCGGTGTAGGGCAGGCCGTTCAGGTACTGCCGTGTGGTGCCGTCGTAGGGGATTGAGCCCTGCACCACCACGAGCTCGGGGGCTTTCATGGTGTCGGTGAAGACCCCGCAAGTGCCCACCCGAATCATGGTCTTAGCCCCTAAAGTGATGAGTTCCTCGACCACGATGGCCGTGGAAGGACAGCCCATTCCCGTGGCCTGCACCGAGACCGGCAGGCCCTTGTAGGTGCCTGTGTAGCCGTAGAGGGCGCGGTAGGTGGTGTAGGTTTTTACGTCCTGAAGAAAGTTTTTGGCAATCCAGTCGGCCCGGTTGGGGTCGCCAGGGAGCAGCACGAAGGGCGCAACGTCACCGGGGTTTCCGCGCACGTGTAGGGGCATGGGAAGAGCATAACAGAGCCTGGAAACCTTTCGGTCTGTTCGCCACAAAGGCAGGCTGGGGGTAGCCGGAACGCGAAGTAACGCAAAGGGGGTGGTTAACGCTTATATGGCATCGTCCGACCGGCAAACTTGGCATACCCTCGAGGGGTAACACCGCAGGCCCATTCATAGGCCAAGGAGAAAACCACGAACAGGCAACTCGGCAGTCTCAAACCCGGCGACACCGTAGTGCTCTACCAGCCCTTGCCCGAACTCGCCCAGGGATACGGCGCTCCCGGCCAAGTGCTAACCGTCGCGGCGGTCACAGCGACCACTGTCCTGCTCGATGGCGGCGAGATGTTCCTCGCCGCCATGTCCGCACCACACCGTCTGCGTTTGTGAGGTGCGGTGGCAACGGCCCCCGAGCCAAGGCGGCTCGGGGGTTTTGGTTTGTCGAAGGTCTAACGGCAAACGCTAAATGCCAAAAGCTGAAAACGTAATCCTGTCTACCAAGGAAGAATGGGTCGTCAAGAAACGCCGTTCTGGACGAAATTTATTTTACCCTTTAGGCGTTCACCGTTCGATATCAACCCAACCGCAACTCCGTCATCCCCGCCACCAGATGCTCGTCGTGGGTGGCGACGAGGACTGCCGTGCCCAGCGAGGCCGCCAGGGAGAGCATCAGCTCCAGGACCCGCTCGGCGTTGCGCCGGTCCAGGCTGCCGGTGGGCTCGTCGGCCAGGAGCAGCTTGGGGCGGTTGTAGAGCGCCCGGACTACCGCGACCCGCTGCCGTTCGCCGCCGGAGAGGGCCTTGGGCAGCAGCCCGGCCCGCTCGGCCAGCCCGACGCGGGCCAGCAGCTCTTTTCCCCAGGCCTTGTCCACCGTTCCGGCAAGGTAGCCGGGGACTAAGACGTTCTCGAGCGCGGTCAGTTCGGCCTGCAAATAGTGGTGCTGAAACACCAGCCCGGTGTAGCTCAGACGGCGTTGGGCGAGGGCTTCCTCGGAGGCCCCTTTAATGCTCTGCCCGCTCCAGCGGACATCGCCGTCCTGGAGCGCCAGAAGACCAGCCAAGAGGTGCAGCAGGGTGGTCTTCCCGCTCCCCGAAGGCCCCAGGATGGCCCTGGTTTCGCCCGCCCGCAGGTTGAAGCTTAGGTCCCGGAACAGCCCAATTTCGCCGTAACGATAGCCCAGATTGGCGACTTCTAAGGTCGGATTGTTGTCCGGGACGATTGGCAAACCGTTACGCACGGGTTAGAGTGTAACAAATGCTCGCCGATACTCAGATTCTTGGCAAGACCCCACTGTTCACGGGTGTGCCGCCTCAGGCATTGGAGGTGGCAAAAGAGGCATTCGTCACCCGCAGCTATCCAGCAGGAAAGCAGATATTCGAGGCGGGGGACATGGGTGCAGCCCTCTACATCGTGCAGAGCGGGCAGGTGCGCATCTACCGCACCTACTTGGACGGGCGCGAACGGATGTTCGCCTACTTAGGCGCGGGCGAGGTTTTTGGCGAGATGAGCCTGCTGGACGACCAGCCCCGGAGTGCTTCGGCGGAGACGGTGCTCGAGAGCATCCTGCTGGTGCTCTACCAGGATGCCTACTGGAGCTTGGTCCGAAAGTGGCCGGAGATTTTGCACAACCTGGCGACCATCCTAGCTCGGCGGCTGCGCGAGGCCGACTTGGAACTCGAGGTGCTCAGCTTCGAGGAGGCCAGAGGCCGGGTGGCCTACGCCCTCACCAAGCTGCGCAAACAGCGTTACGGCGATGGCACCAAGATGAAGCTCACCCACCAGGAGCTGGCCCAGCTCTCCGGTACCAGCCGCGAGACCGTGACCCGCGTGCTGCACGCGCTGCGCGAGGAGGATTTGGTCAAGGTGGGCTCGGGCTTTGTGGAAATCCTTGACGCTGCCGGTTTGGAAGAAGTGCTGTTCGGGTTGCGCTGAGCGTGTACGGATGCCCGGCGAGTCTCCAAGCTCGCCGGGTGTTTTTATGGGGCTGAGCCTGGAGCAAGTTGCAAGATACCGCACCGTTAACTCTCCCTTTCCCGCGGGAGGGATTAGGGGGCGTTTTGCCTTCGACCTTAGACCCTCGGCGTACCGCTCAGGTGCGGTTCTCGGGGTTCGGGGCCAGCACGACCTTGACCTCCACGGTCTCCTTGCCCCGCCGGATGGTGAGGGTAACCGTGTCCCCCACGTTTTTGCTGCGCACGTAGCGCTGGAGTTCCTGAACATCGTCGAAGCTGCGCCCGTCGGCCTTGAGGATCACGTCGAAGTCGTAGACCTCCTTGCCGTCTACGATGCGGGCCACGAAGGGTCGTAGCCCCGCTTTCTGGGCCGCCCCACCGGGGAGGAGGTCCCTGACCAGCACCCCCTCCTTGGGGATTTTGAGCAGCGTAGCGGTGTCGTCATCAATCTGGAACAGCGCCACCCCGATATAAGGGACGCTGTGTTTGCGGCCCGCCTGAAGCCCCGCGAGCAACTCATCCTGGTTGTATAAGGGCGAGAGATAGCTCTCGAAAACCCCGTCACTCACGCCGATAGCGATCACCACCGCCACCGCCTTGCCCTTTTCGTTGATCACCGGGCCGCCCGAGTCGCCGGGGGCCAGGGGCAGGGTGGAGGAGACCGCCACCGAGTTGAAGAAGGGGAAGATGTCGCGGTCCACGGAGGTGACGAGGCCGTAGCGCGGGGCGATAAACTCCCCGCGGGAGTTCCCAATTGCGAGCACCCCGTCCCCGGCCTTGGGGTTGTGGCTGGTGTCGAGCTCGAGGAAGGGCAGCGGCCCGCTGGCTTTGGCCCTGAGGAGGGCGATGTCGTGGTACTCGTCGTAGCCCACCACGCTGGCCGGGAGGCTTTGCCCCTTGGTCGTCACCACCCGGAAGCTCGCGGCGTCGCGCACCACATGATAGGCGGTCATCACCAGACCGTCCGCCGAGATAAAGAATCCCGAGCCGGTACCTTCGGGGATAGTCTCGATGCGCACCGCCGCCGCCTTGGCCTCGCTGTAAAGGCTTTCCAAGCCCTTGCGAATCTCCGGGGTGAGCACCTTGGGCGGCGGATTCACCGCCTGCGCGTGGATCACCGCCGCCAAACCTCCCAGGTAGGCCACCACCCCCAGCACCAGCCACGAACGCCGCATAAGGCTAGATTAGGGGATTTCGGATGAGACTGGTTGCGTTTATGCACAGTGTTGGGGATAAGCCATGTGCCATCAGCAATGAGCAAAGAGCCAAGGCAAAAGGCGACCCCCACGATTTGCAGGACTGTCAGCGATTTTGTGAATGCGCTCTAGCCCTTAGCGCCCCCCTGCGCCCGTACCCGCCCCAGCACTAGGCCCGCTAGGGCCGGGCTTTGCCCGTGCTGGCACTAGGCCCGCTAGGGCCGGGCTTTGCCCGTGCTAGCGGGGGGCCTGTAGCCTTGGGCGCGCAGGGGGCACTGCAAAGAGGTCAGTGTGTATGAAACTACTGGGCGGTCAGTAACATCGGGGGGTCGCCGTTGACGTTAGCTCACCGCTCATTGCTCATCGCTCATCGCTTGGGTATCCTTACCCCATGAAACGGGTTTTCTCCGGCATCCAGCCCACCGGTGACTTGCACATCGGTAACTATCTGGGGGCGATGGTTAACTACGTGGCCCTCGGCAACCAGTTGGGGCGGGATGCGATTTATTGCATTGTGGACTACCACGCGCCCACCAACCCTGCGGCCTACGACAAGGAACTCCTGGCCCAGCGCACCTTCGAGGCCGCCTTGGTGAACATCGCGGCAGGCTTAGACCCCGACCGGGTGATCCTTTTTGCCCAATCGCACGTTCCTGAGCACACCGAGCTGGCCTGGGTGTTCACCACCCAGACCCCCTACGGAGACCTGACCCGGATGACCCAGTTCAAGGACAAAGCGGCGAAGCTCGAGTCCGTCCCCGCCGGGCTCTTGATGTACCCCGTGCTGATGGCGGCGGACATCCTGCTCTACAAGGCCGACACCGTTCCCGTCGGTGACGATCAGACCCAGCACCTGGAGCTCACCCGCGAGATCGCCCGAAGATGGAACTTGGAGTACGGCGAGACCTTCCCCGAGCCGCGAATTTATTTGAACAAGGACGCCCCGCGGGTTCCCGGCGTGGATGGCAAGGCCAAGATGAGTAAGTCGGTGGGGAACACGATTGGTTTGCTCGAGGACGAGGAGAGCATCTGGGCCAAAATTCGCACCATGCCTGACGACCCCGCCCGCATCCGCCTCAGTGACCCCGGCGACCCCGATCGCAGCGTGGTTTTCAAGTTCCTGAGCTATTTCGCTGCCCCCGAACTCGTCTCGACCCTGCGTGAAGAATATGCGCGGCGCGGTATCGGGACCTTAGTCGTCAAGCAACTGCTGATGCAGGAGATGATGAAAACCCTGCGGCCTATTCGGCAGAGAGCAGAAGCCTTGCAGGCCGAGCCCGAGCAGGTGCTGGACGCCCTCGAGGACGGCGCCCGGCGGGCGCGTTCAATCGCAAGGGTGACGATGGAAGAGGTGCGGGAAAAGTTCGGATTGCTGCCCTCAGGGATTGCCAAAGCCACGGCATGATTCAGCTCACCTTCGCCCTGTTCACCGGCTCTCCCAAGGAACTCTCCGATGCGGTGCGGAAGGGCAAAATTGCCCCTGCCGATTTACCCGTGCTGGAGCTGGCGGAACAGGCTTTATCGCAAGTACAGGCCTTGGGGCTCTCCGAGCGCAGCGAACTGCTGCCGATTCTGGCTGAGTTGGTGCTGTTCAAGCTGCGGGCCTTCGCCAAGCGCCCCGCACCTGTCCCGATTGAAGAAAAGGAGGACGGCGAGGCGGCGCCGACCTTCCTCCAAACCCTCGTGGCGCTGGAAGAGGCCATCGCTTTTTTAGAGGTCCGGGCCCGTGAGCGGGCCCGAATCCTGCCGGTTCCCCCACCTCCGCTACCCAGGGATCGCCGTTTGCGCAAGCTCGCCGTAGACGTGCTGGTGCGGGCTGCCGAGCCCTTCGCCCGCCGCGCCGAGCTGATGCTGGAGCCCGAGCGCTTCGGCCTGCGCGAAGCCTGGGAGCGGATTCGCGGCTTCTTGTTCGGGGTGGGGCGGAGCCTGTTTACCCGGCTACCCTTCAAGGGCTGGGCCGAGCAGACCGTAGCGTTTGCCTCGCTCTTAGAAGCCAAGCGCTTGGGGGACGTGGAGCTATACCAGAGTGAGAACTTCGGCGGGCTCGAGGTGGAGTTGAAGGTTGCCGAGGTAAAGGTGGGGGGCAGGAATCAGGAAGCGGCAGACTAAAAACGCCTTTTCTGTCTAGAGCCACAGAAATAGCTTGTTGAGAATCGTCGTTCTGGACGTGAAGCCTTTAGACATGGGCGATTTGCTATCGTCTATCAGCCCGTTCTAGCTCATTGCTCATTACTCATCACTCATTAGTGGCGTAAAATGCTGGTTATGCGCGAAGTTTATGTGGTTTCGGCGGTTCGCACCCCGATTGGCAAGTTCGGCGGGGCACTCAAGGATTTATCCCCGGTAGACCTCGGGGCACACGCTATGCAGGCGGCTTTGGAGCGGGCGAAGGTCCAAGGCTCGGACCTCGACTTGTATGTCTTCGGTCAGGTCTTACGCGCCGGGCACGGGCAGCTCCCGCCGCGTCAGGCGGCAATCCAGGCCGGGATTCCCAACTCGGTGGACGGTTACGCGGTGGACATGGTGTGCGCCTCCGGGATGCAGGCCGCCGCCAGCGGCGCACTCGCCATCAAGAACGAGGACGCCGAGCTGGTGCTGGTGGGCGGGATGGAGAGCATGAGCGGGGCGGGGTTTTACCTGAGCAGCCGGGCGCGTTGGGGCTACAAATACCTAGCGGGGGCGCCCGAAGGGCTTCAGGACATCTTGCAGCGCGACGGGCTCTCCGACCCCTTCACCGGCGAGGCGATGGGCGACCAGACCGAGCGGCTGGCGGCGGAGTTTGGCGTGACCCGCCAGGAACTTGACGAGGTAGCGCTACACTCGAATTTGCGGGCTGCGAAGGCCCAGGAAGCCTGCTATTTCGGCAAGGAAATCTCGCCGGTCGAGATCAAGACTCGCAAGGGCGTGGAAAAGTTCGAGAAGGACGAAGGCGTGCGGCCCGAGACCACCAAGGAATCGCTCGCGGCGCTACGTCCGGCTTTTAAGAAAGACGGTGTGCTGACCGCCGGAAACGCCTCGCAAATCTCCGACGGGGCGGCGGCGCTGGTGCTGGCGAGCTGTGAGGCCGTGGAAAAGCACGGCCTGAAGCCGATTGCCAAGGTGCTCGGCTCGAGCTGGGCCGCCGGAGAACCCTGGCGCTTCCCCGAAGCCCCCGTGCCTGCGGTGAAAAAGCTGCTCGAAAAGCTGAAGATGGAGGTCTCCGACTTTGGCCTGTTCGAGAACAACGAAGCCTTCGCCCTCAACAACATTCTTTTTAGCCGCCTACTCGGTGTGCCGATGGACCGGCTCAACGTTCACGGTGGGGCCATCGCCTTAGGACACCCTATCGGCGCGTCTGGAGCACGTATTCTGACCACGCTCATCCACGCCCTGCATACGCACGGGAAAACTCGAGGGTTGGCGGCAATCTGCCACGGCACCGGCGGCTCGGTGGCGCTGGCGGTGGAGGCGGTGAGCTAAAAACCGGTGAAAAGGGTAAAAGATGAGAAGAGAACTCAAGGTCAACCCCAAGCCCACCCCGCTACGCGGCGAAATGGGCGTCTCCGGGGCTATCACGCTACCCTCTGATGTCGGCGGATAATAACGGCTAGGACAGATGCCAATTATGACGTACCCAAGGGGAGACGGGGCAGTTCACTTTTGACCATGTTTTATCCCTTCCCACTTTTGGATGATCACGCTCTAACCAAACCGCGCTAGAGTGAGGGTGGGAGGTGTTGTATGAACGAGAACGAAAATATCACCCCGCAGGTTCCACAAGTCCAAGAGCCCGAGAAAAAGCGCACCTGGGTCGAGGAAATTGGGGTGGCCGGAAACCAGCTCGTAGACCGCATGAAGGATTTGGTCGCCGAGGGGAATGTCCGCCGGGTGATCATCCGCACCAAGGAGGGCCGCGAATTGCTCGCCGTACCCATGACGGTGGGGGTGCTGGGCGGCGGGGTCCTTGCGCTGGCCGCGCCGATTTGGGCCGCGGTGGGGGCCTTGGCCGCGCTGGTCGCGCAGGTCAAGCTCGAGGTCGTCCGCGAGGAGCCCGAGGAGCCCAAGACCGAAAGCAAACCCACCGAATCGGTGGGCAGCGACCCCGGAATCTAAACACGGGTTAGGAAAGGGGGTCCCTTTTCCTAAGCGCCGGGTTGCCCTGGCAGCACCGTGACGCTGCGCACCGGCGAGAAATAGAGCCACAAGAAGGAGGAGAGGGCGATCAGCGCGGCGACCAGCATCCCCGCCCGCAGCCCCAGCGCCTCGGCCAGCAGGCCGCCCAAAATCCCGCCCAGCGAGCCCAGCCCGAAGCCGATAAAGCGGCTGGTGGCCCCCACCCGGCCCTGCAAGTGGTCGGGGGTACGGGCCTGGCGCAAGCTGACCACGCTGACGTTGCGCACCACGATGGCCGCCGCCCCGATGAAGCCTGCCCCCGCGATCAGGACGGCGGCGGCGAGCGGCGGGGCGTAGACCAGCGGGGCCACGAAGGCGGCAAGAGCCGCCAACAGCATGGTGATGATCGAGGTGCGGCCTAGCCCCAGCCAGTCGGTGACTCTCGAGGCCAGCGTAGCCCCCAGCAGCCCTCCAGCGCTCTGGATGCCGAAGATGATGCCAACCCAGGCCGGGGGGACGCTCAGCGTTCGGGTCAGGTACAGTACTTCCAGGGCTAGGAGACTCCCCATGTGCAGGTTGTAGTTGGCACTCGAGAATACCAAGGGCCGCAGATAAGGGTCGCGCAGCACCGCCCCCAGCCCCTCGCCGATCTCGCTCCAGATGAGCCTCCGGGTTTGCACCTTGGCCTGCGGGCCGGCCGGGATTCGACTCATGATGAAGGCCGCGACGAAGTACAGCACCGCGTTGAGAAATACCGTCAGGGGCGCGGTAATGGCCTGCACCAGCACGCCCCCCAGCCCTGGCCCGGCCACCCCGGCCACCATCCGGCTGCTCTCGATCTGGCTGTTGGCGCTCACCAGTTTGTTGCGCTCGACCGCGTTTGGCACGAAGGCGTTCACCGCCAGGTCAAAAAACACCCGAAGCACCCCCAGCAGCAGCGAGACGACCAGCAGCCAGGCGAAGCTCAGCCAGCCCAGCCACAGCGCCAGCGGGATGCTTAGCAAGAGGATGCCCCGCGCATAGTTGCTGACCACCAAAATCTGTTTGGGCGAGCCTTGGTCTATCCAGACCCCGGCGAAGAGCGTGACCAACAGCCAGGGCAGGGTTTGTGCGGTTGCCAGCAGACCCATCTGCGTAGGGGTGGCGTGCAAGGTGACAGCGGCCAACAGCGGCAGGGCCACGCCGAGGATGCCCGCGCTAAAGGTAACGGCCCCCTGGCCCCAGACCAAGCGGAAAAGGTTGACATCGAGCGTTTTGAACAAGTGGGTACCCCGAGATTAAGCTCGGGGAATCATACCGGAAAAACCGCGTTTTGCGGATGAGTTTGCGGTGGGATTAGAAGTTCACGCTTGGGACTTGGCGGGCGGCCTCGTCGGCCTCGAAGAAAGGTTTGGGCCGCTTGCCCATCAGCCCGGCGAAAAACACGCCGGGGATGGTGCCCACGGTGTTGTTGAACTCCAGCACGGTGTCGTTGAAAAACTGCCTCGAGTAGGCAATCTTGTTCTCGGTCTCCTCGAGCTGGTCTTGCAGTTCGCGGAAGTTGGCGTCGGCCTTGAGCTGGGGGTAGTTCTCGGCGATGGCAAAGACGCTGCGCAGGGCCTGCGAGAGGGCGTTGGAGGCCGCCGACTTCTCTTCGACCGTGCCCGCCGAGAGCATCCGCTCCCTGGCCTGGGTTACGCGGTCAAAGACCCCAGCCTCGTGGGCGGCGTAGCCCTTGACGGTGTTGACCAGGTTGGGAACGAGGTCGTTGCGCCGCTTGAGCTGCACGTCTACTTGGGCCAGCGAGTTGTTCACCCGGTTTTCCAGGCTGATGATGCGGTTATAGAAGCCGACGAATCCCACCAGCAAAAGCACGATTATGACCAGAATTATCCATCCCATACCCTGCCTCCTTTACCTTGCTCCGCTGCTGGAGCCCCCACCCGACGAACCACCGCCGGAGCTCCCGCCGAAACCGCCCCCGGAGCCGCTCGAGCTGGGATTCAGCGCGCTCTCGAGGCTGCTCAGGTTGCGCGTTACCTGCTCCAAACTCCCCGCTATCTGCCCGATGCTGCCCACCGAGCCCAGGGTGCTCGAGAGGTCTCCACCGGGGTTCATCCCCACCCAGCGCGGGATCACGAGGTCTTGCCCGCGTCGGTCGGCCAGTTGTCGTAGATTCTTCAGGTAGCGCTCGGCCACCCCCAGCGCGGAGGCGTAGACGAAGTGATAATCCCACAGCTTGAAGTGCTCGGGCGGCGCGGTTTCCATCTGCGAGAAGTCGGCCAGGAAGTTGCGGTAGGCCGCCCAGCGCCGGGCGTTGAGGAGTTTGTCGGATTGCCAGCGGGGTAGCGAGCGGTAGGCCACCGAGCTGAGAAATAATAGGCCCAGTCCGGTAATTCCTAGGGCCAGCGCCGCGATCACCAGCGAGGTGATGTTGGAGTGCTCGGAATAGCCGAACGGCTCGAAAAATCCTTGCCCTACAGGGATCACGAAGAACGCCGCAAACAGGCTCAGGATCCCGCCGATTGCCAAACCCACTGTCCAGGCCGTGCCCCGGCGACTGCTGGCCGGGTCCAGCAGTCGCCCGTGGGTATCCTCGTACTCCTTGCGGGGCAGGGCTGCGAGCTCGCCCGCCAGGGTGGAGCTACGCCCGAAGGCCTTTTTGATCTCCTCGGGGCTTACCGTGCCGTCGCCGTTATCGGCGCCCTTCAAGATGCCGTACACCTGCCGCTCGAAAGCGCCGCCCTTCTCGGGGGGCTTAATCAGGCGGAAGCGGGTCTCGTCATGGCCGAAGAGCCCGAACAGACCGGGGTCGTGGTGGCGAACCAGCTCTACGTTTCCCTGACGGGCGAACTCCAGCAGCGTGGCCGAAAATGCCCTCCCCAACATACCGCGTCCGGGGTCGTGCTGGTGCAGTACGTAGGGTACTAGGCCGGGCGGGATTTCCTCGGCGGGTTCGCGGTAGTAGCGGCCCACGTCCTCGACCTTGGGCTCGCGTCCGCCCTGCCAGTAGGCCCGCAGCACCCCGGTAAACATCAGCAGAAAAATCCCGATGGGGATGGTTCCCAGCCAAGCTACCCAACCCGGAATCGGCTCGGAAGCCCGCTTAGAGCGCTCCCGGAAGCTCTGGGTCTCGGCCTCGGTTTCTTTGAGCCACTGCTCGAAGCGTGGGCCGTTGATGGTGGGCGTGGTGAACACCTTCGGGGACAAAATCACCTTAGAGCGCACGAATTCGTTCTCGCCCACCGGGGAAAGCCGGACGAGCGCCACTTGTTTGGCGGTGTCGAACTCTAAGTCGCCGATCCGCCCCCGCCCGGTGAAGATGAACACCCGGAATCGTTCCGGAACCGGCTTTGGCGTGTGTAAACGCAGGATGTACGTGCCGATAGCGGCGTGCTCCGGCTCCAAAACCTGGCGGTCAAACTTGGCGGCATCCGAGGCCACATCAATCTCTTTGCTTAGGGAGTAGCTAAAGCGAAAGGTGCGGGATTCGTCGGTCGCCAGGGGCGGCAGGTTGCCGTTTTGGTCTTCCGGCCCGGCGGTGATGCTCAGGCGGTTGCCGCTGACCTTGTAGATTACAGGCTTGTCGTTCAAGGCGGCGGCGTTCTCAAACCGAACCTGCCCGCCCCGACGCGGCTCGATGTTGAAAAACACCTCGCGGTAGGTCCCCTCAAACACAAACGTGCGAGTGTCCACTACCCGCACCAGGCCGTCCGGCTGGAGATATACGTCCTGCTCGACCTTCTCGAGGCGATAACTTTTAGCAAAGGCGAGGCTCAAGAACGTCAAGACCAGCACGGTCCAGCCGGTTTGCTTCATCCCTTTTAGGGTACAGCATCTCCACTGAGTGGTTATCTGAACATGAGTGGTTATCTGAACACAGGCTGGCCCCGATACTCCCGCAGGTCGGCGACCTTTTGCTTTCAGCACTCCATAGTGTCCTCGGGAACCGCGTCCAGCTCGAAGAACCGATAGGCGGTGATTTCCTCCTCCTGGAGCCGGATTGGTCCGATGGGGCCTTCCATCAGGAAGAAGAACAGCAGTTGCTGAACCCGGTCGCCGTTGGGGTACTCGAGCGTCCACCTGGGGTCGCTGTACACGCTGACCAGACTTTTCACGCGCAGCTCGAGCGCCAGCTCTTCCTTGATTTCCCTACAAACCGTGTCTTGGATGGATTCGCCAACCTCCTGCACCCCGCCAGGAATGTGCCGCTTCTTCTGTAAACCGTGCCGAGTCAGCAGGATTTTGCCGCCTTGCACGATGGCTCCCGCCGCCCCGGAGAGGATGATGGTCTCACTCCCCATCGCCTGACGAAGCTTGCGCTAGTAGTCCATCTCACCTCACCCACTGCGGAACGGTGTCCTCTAAGCTCACCTCATCAATACTCCAACTCTCCTCGCTCACGCGGAATTCACCCTGCGCCGCGATGAAGCTGGCTGCCTCGCGTAGCACCGTCTCCACCCAAACCCCGTCGTAGCCGAGCAAACTGAAGCCGATCACTTCCCAGCCGTGCTCGTCCTGTCCCGCCAGCCGCGCCGCCGAGACCGGGTAGCGGCTGCGCAGCCGCTCGATGGCAGGCTTCACCAGGGCGCGTTTTTCCTTTAGGCTCGCCACCCAGGGCATCTCGAGCCGTGCGGTATAGAGGCCGAGGTAGGCTTTCATCGGTGCTCCGGTGGAGCGCTAAACGTAAGACGCCAAACGCCAAACGCTAAAACCTTGAACATCGCCTCTAGCCTAGCAGAACGCGCTCGGGAGCGCTGTAAAGGTTGAAACTGCCGCGCAGGAAGCCGATGAGGGTAAGATTGAACTCTTTTGCCACGTCCACGGCTAGGCTGCTCGGGGCAGAGATTGCCGCCAGAATCGGGATTCCTGCCGCCAGGGTTTTCTGCGCCAGCTCGTAGCTCGCCCGCCCGCTCACCAGCACGATGCACTCGGAAAGCGGAAGTTTACCCTCGAGCAGCGCCCAGCCAATCAGCTTATCTAAAGCATTGTGGCGGCCCACGTCTTCCCTCGAGGCCAGCAATTTCCCTTGTTTATCAAACAGAGCGGCTGCATGAAGGCCACCGGTGTTGGCAAAAAGCGATTGATGGCGGCGCAAGGTATCGGGCAGAGACGAGACGATTCCGGCTGGCACGGTGAAACCGGGCTCGAGGGGTTTATACCCCCGCAGCCGCAGGTTCTCCAAGCCCGACTTCCCGCATACGCCGCAAGCTGAGTTGGTGAAGAAATGTCGGTCCAGCGGGGATAAGTCGGGGAGGATGGGGAAGCGCAGCTCGAGGTTGACGATGTTGTATTGCTGCAACTCGCCCTCATCGGTGCAGTAGGCGATTCGCCTGATCTCCTCCCGCCCCCGGATCACGCCCTCGGCAAACAAAAACCCTGCGGCCAGCTCGAAATCGTGCCCCGGTGTGCGCATCGTCACCGCGACGGTTTGCCGTTGGCCTTCGACCTTCGACCTTCGACCCTCGACCTCGAGGCGTATCTCCAGCGGCTCCTCGGTCACGAGGTCGTCGCGCTTGGGCTGAGCGATTCCGTCCTCAACGCGCAGCAGCGAGGCTCTGGTTTTCGCACCCGGACGGGTCTTCCTTTTCGACAAAAGCATAGCTTTCCTTGTAGGCGGGAACTTTGGCCTTGGGCGAACGCAGGTTGGGGTCGAGCAGCACGTTCCCCTCGGGCCAGTGGACTTGCAGCGTACCGCGTTTGATTTCGGCGATGAATACCTGCCCCTCCATCACCCCAAACTCGTTTCTGAGCCAGATGCGCTGGCCCCCGTGCAGCTTGAGCCGGGCGACATCGGCCACATTCATCAGCACCGCGTCGCGGGGTGCGCCGCTCACCGGGTCTTTAGCCTCGTGAACCATGCTATTGAACTGCTTGCCCCGCCGGGTGGCGAGGTGGAAGGCTCCCGGGGGTAGCGTCCTGGTGGGGATTTCGACCACCTTGAAATTCGCGTGCCCGTCGGGGGTAGGGCAGACCCCACCGGGGCAGAGCTGCGGGCCGCCGTACTGGAAGGCATCGCCTTTGGCTCGCAGGTGCTGGATGCCGTCGTAGAGCGGGATGACCCTGGCGATCTCTTCCCGAATCGCGGCGGTATCGGCAAAACTCAGCTTGTCGGCCAAATCCATGCGGCAGCGCTTGGCGACCTCGAGCAGCGCCTCGAACTCCGGCCTGGCCTCAGCAATGCGCGGGCCGGGAATCTCCGGGCTGAAAATCACCCGCCGCTCGGTGCTGGTCTCGCTCACCCCGCCCGGCACTTCGTAGCGTGTCGTGGCGGGCAGTAAAATCACCTCTTCGCCCCCCACCAGCATCTGCGAGGAGAGCACGATGTCCTGGTGCACCCGTAGCGGGAGTTTGGAGAGCGCATCGGCGGCATCCTGTGGGTCGGGGAGGGTCTCTAAAAAGTTCCCGCCCACGCTCCACAGCAAGTCCAGATTGCCCTGCGAAGCCGCCTCCAGCATCTCGGTCACGGTCAGACCGGGCGCGGCGGGCACGGCGAAACCCCATTCCTGCGAGAGCTTTTCAACGTTCTCCGGGGTGATGGGCACGCCCCCCGGAAGCACCGTCGCATAGGCCCCCATCTCGGCCCCGCCCTGCACCCCAGAGTGCCCGCGAATCGGCATCAGGCCGCACCCCTCGCGCCCGAGATAGCCCCTGGCAAGCCCAAGGTTCACGATGGCCTGCACGGTATCCTCGGCGATGGTGTGCTGGGTGACCCCCATGCTCCAGACCAGCACGGCTTTATCGGCGGATAGGAGCATCCGGGCGAACTCGAGCATCTCCGCTTTGCTCATCCCCGACGAGGTTTCTAAATCCTCCCATTTTGCCTTCAGTACGGAAGCTTTAAGCGCCGCGAAGTTATGGGTGTGCTCCTCGATGAACCTCTGATTCAGCCCGTCCTTCTCGAGCAGGTGTTTGAGTGCCCCGGTAATGAAAGCGATATCCCCGCCGGGCTCGACCAGAAAAAACCGGTCGGTGATCTTCGTGCCGAAGATCGCACTCTCCGGGTCGGAGGGAACCCAGTATTTGTCCATCGCGGGCTCTTTGTAGGGGTTGACACAGACGATTTTGGTCCCGGCCTTGCGGGCATAGTACAGGTATTTCATCAGCACCGGCTGGTTCACCGCCGGGTTGCTGCCGAAAAACACGATCAGGTCGGTGCCGATCAGGTCGCTGTAGCTACAGGTGGTCGCGGCTACCCCGATGCTTTCCTTGAGGGCCACGGTGCTGGGGCTGTGGCAGATGCGGGCGGCGTTATCAATGTTGTTAGTGCCTAGCGCCCGCACCGCTTTTTGCGCGGCGTAATAGGTCTCGTTGGGGGTTCCCCGGCTGGTCAGGTAGAAGCCCAGGCGCTCAGGGCTGGACTTGCAAATCCTCAGCGAGATACGGTCCAAAGCCTCGTCCCAACTGATGCGGGTGAACCCCGGTTCGCCGCGCTTGCGGCGCATCGGGTAGGGGAGACGGCCCAAACCGCGCAGCTCGGTGGAGGTTTTAGACCTGAGGGTTTCCACCTCAGCAAGCAGGTTCGTGTCGAGCGGGCCCATCGTGTTCAGCCGCAACAGCCGCAGCCGCACGTTGCAGAGGTGAATCCCCTGGATGGTCCAATCCTTCATCCCCGTCGTGCCCAGCGCACAGCCGTCGCATACCCCGTCGTTGAGGATGCGCCAGGCGTAGGCCGCGTTGTCGGCGTTCTCGAGCGCCGCGCGAAAGACCTCTAAAAAGTTGTTGGGTTTCTGCAACCCGATGCCGAAGGGCCGCGGGCTGGCCCACAACTCCGGTTTCCACCCTTTGGGAACGGGCTTGAGTGCCACTCCTACCTCCGAAATGGCTCTAAGATACCCCACTCGGGGCTTTGGCGTTGCGACGGAGCTTGCAAATGTATTGGGTCGAACGACGAACGCCCAACGCCTAAAGCGCTCACCGTTGGTCGCAAAGACGGTTTTCGTAGGGGCGTACGGCTTTGCGCCCGGCGCGCACCCCAACAAAAACCACCAAACCACCCTTGCTGTCATTCGGAGCGAGCCTTTAGCCCTGCGCTTTGCCGAAGGGGAAGAATCCCATACACGTTTCAGTACATCATTTAGAGTAGAAAAGGATGTTCTTGGATGTACGGACTATAGGCGAGCGATACGCGTGGGGGGGACACAAGCAATAAAGTCCCTACGAAAACCCAAGGTGGGACAAAAGCCTCGAGCGTGTCGGCTCGAGGCGGGCTTGATAGGGATTACAAGCGTCATCAAACCTGGGGACCGTGAAGGTGAAATGAAACGCGCAAAGGTGCCCTTTTGGAAAGTTATATTTGGACTATGGACGATTTGGGGCTCGAGAACGACACCGAGGGCGCACAATACCGGGCTAAGCAGGGCGATAAAGTCGTGGCCTACGCTGAATACCGCCCCGTGACTGGGGCGATCATGTTCACCCACACCGAGGTAAACGAGGATATGGAGGGCAAGGGGGTCGCTAGCAAGCTCATCCGCTACGCGCTCGACGACGTTAGAAAGCAAAAACTATACGTCATCCCGATGTGCCCCTTCGTCTCTGCCTTCATCCAGCGGCATCACGACGAATACATAGATTTAGTAAACCCGCAGCACCGCAGGACTTTTGGTTTGTAGCGATGAGCGAAGAGCTAAAGGCGTCCTGCGTCTTACGCGCTACGCCCAAACCACTTCACGTCTAGAACAAGACTCCTGGCCTCTTGATCTCAACGTCCCAGAGGTGAGCTGGGTTTTTAGCCTTTAGCGTATGACGTTGGACGTACGACCGCCCTGGCTCATCGCTCATGGCTAGTCGCTCATTGCTTCACAGCAACGTACGAATCAGAGGAATATTCCCGATCAGCGCCAGGACCACCCCGGCCACCACCCAGGCCACAGTCCCGGCTAAGGCACCTCGGGTGCGCCGGAACAACCAGCCTAGAAAAACGCTCGCCAGCAAGAAATACACGGTGGGGCCGGGGATTGCCAGCGCGAACAGCAGCGGCACCATAAAGGTCGCCAACTCGCGGTAGCGCTCGCGGAAGAACTGATACCCGATTCCCCGGACGACCACCTCGAGCAGCGCCAGCCCGAAAAAGACCGGGTACAGTGCGTCCAGATTGCTCAGCCCCAAAGGCTTGGCGGCATAGCCGTAAAGCCCCAGCAGGATCAGCAGCACCAGCCCGGCCCAACTTCCCTCTACCCAAGCTCCGCGCGGCCCGAGGGCCTGGGCGATGCCGTTTCGGCCCACGCTGCGGTAGGCGATGAGCAGGGTGAGAGCCCCGTACAGCATGAAGAAAACCGGACGTATGACCTCGGCTTGTACCGGGGTGAAGGCCGCCAGGAGGTTCCCGTACAGGGTACGGCTCAGCACCACTGCCAGGATGCCCGAGAGCAGCAGGCCGGCGAAGAGCCACAGGTACAGCGAACCGGGGCCAAACTTCCTCGAGTCGGTCATCTCCACCGTGCGCATCGGTTCGATGCGGCTCTCGCCGAAGAGCACCAACCC
Source organism: Meiothermus sp. (assembly GCA_040290005.1). Lineage (GTDB taxonomy): Bacteria > Deinococcota > Deinococci > Deinococcales > Thermaceae > Meiothermus. The sequence continues at coordinate 6,724 of PSMF01000037.1, read as the reverse complement.
CAAGAACACCAGAAATACCACCAGCCAGGGCCAGGTTTTGCCCAGCAGGGCTGAGGGCAGGCTGATGCGGGAGGACAACTGGCGTAGCACCAAGGCCCCCTTGTCGGGCTCGCCCTGGCCATAGTAGACCATCGCCAAGAGGCCCAGGGTTTTGGTGTAGTCGGGGTCGAGCGGCCCCAGCTTGGGCAAGACCGCCTCGAGGGTTTGGGCCGCCGCCTCGGTTTGTCCGGTCAGCCACATCAGCCGTGCCTCGGCGAGCTGCTCGGGGGGGCTGCTGCCCAGCCAGGGCATGGCCTCGCTAGGGCGGCCCAGCTTTTCCGCCAGCCTCGCCGCACCCAGCCGGGCCTCCTCCGAGGCGGTGGCCTTACGGTAGGTCTCGAAAGCCTCCTCGTAACGGCCTAGAGCCTCGTAGGCCTGCGCCTGGGCTAAGATCACTTCGGTACTGAGCACCGAGGGCAGCTTGTTTAGCGCATCGGCAGGGCGGCCCCGCAACAGGTCGGCCTTGGCCTGCAAAAACCGCACCTCGGGGTCTTCGGGGGCTGCTTGGTTGATGGCGTTTAGGTACGGCTGGGCCGAGCTGAGCTGACCCCGCTCGAGCCAAATCCGTGCCAGCAGCTTCTGGCTGGGCAGGTGGTTGGGGTCGGCGACCAGGGCCAGCTCGCAGGTGGCCTGGGCGCTGTCCAGAACCCGCTGCTCATAGAGGGCGCGGCACTGGGTGTAATACCCCTCAGCGCCCAGCGGGGCGGCCACCGTAATTGCAATTAAGGCGATTCCTACGGCAAAAGGAATCCCTCGTAACGCCATCATGGGCGTAGTGTAACATGCTCTCCTGTGCCGCTAGACGGCAGATGCACATCCGGTAAAATCGAGGGGTAAAAATACCGCCAATTAAGCCGGGAGGGTCGCGGCTTCGGGAGGAAATCTTGATGAAATACGTGGTCTTATGGTTGCTGATGGTCGGTGCGCTGGCCTTGGCCCAAACTATAGCGGCGGTGGACAAGCTCATAACGGACGGCAAATTCCAGGAGGCCTATGACGCCGGGCTAAAGCTGGGCGATGCGTCCGGCCTGGTGCTGGCGGCTAAGGGAGCCAGCCTCTACGCTAGCTATGTAGCTAGAGACAACGAAAAAGCCGACTGGTTCGGCAAGGCCGAGGCTGCCGCCAAAAAAGCTATACAAGCCGATAACGCCAACCCCGAGGCCTATTTCGAACTCGCCAGGGCGCAGGGCCGTCTGGCCCAATACCGCGGGATATTGGACAGCTTGGGCCTCGCCAACAGCATCAAGGAGGCGCTCGACAAGACCCTCCGGCTCAATCCTAAACACGCTGGGGCCAAGGTTGCGCTGGCGCTGTGGCACCAATCCCTGACCTCCAAAGGGGTTGGATGGCTGTACGGGGCCAACGGCGGCGCGGTGGGGCCGTTGTTCCAGGAGGCGATCGCTTTAGAGCCCAACACCATCATTCATAAGGTCGAGTACGCCGGGGTATTGGCCCAGCAGGGCAAAAAGGACGAGGCGAGAAAGCAGTACGAAGCGGCCCTTGCCATCGCGCCTGCCACTGCCGCCGACCGGTTTGACTTAGAGCGGGCCAAGCGGGAGTTGGCGGCGCTGAAGTAGCGGTGAGCAATCAGCCAAAAGCTGAAGGCCCAAGGCTCAAAGCTAAAACACCCCCCCTCTAGAAGGCTTGTCATTACCCACATCTCAACCCCGTATGGCTCAAGACGACGGAACTACATCCCGAGGATCCAGTTCAAGGGGGTACTGCTGACGGATCAAGAGGAGCCCCACAAGGCCCTCAAGACGGGACTGGTGGAACTGGAGCGGGCGGAGCGGATTTTCTACCAGGGCCGCAATGCTGGCCTGTGGAAGGGGATAGCCAGACGGCGAACCCTGGTTGAGGGTGTGTGTCTGGCACGTGAAATCAAGACTTATGGGTAATGACAAGCTCTAGAAGGGCAGACTTGGCGCTCGAGAATCCCTGTACCGGACGTGAGGGGCTTAGCCCAAAGCTTAAAGCTTTGGGCCTTCAGCCCACCCTGGTTCACCCCCGAATTGCCTAAATCTCCATTGAGCCTCTTCACATCGCCCGTGTCCAGGACGATATATTGTTGTTTCATGGGCAAATGGCTGGGACGTATTGCTGCTTTGCTGGTGATTGTGTGTGGCATGTCGTTGGCGGGCGGCTTGGATTTCGGGCTTTCGGTGGGCAATGGGCCAAACGGGAGCTTTATGGGGCACCTGGGGCTCTACCTCGAGGGCTCCCCCCTCGACTTCCGTTCGCAACTGGTTTTCGGTGCCCCGCAGGGCCTATTTCTCAGCGGCGAGGTCTTGTATACCATCCCGGTCTATGTTTTGCTGCAACCTTATCTGGGGGGTGGGCTGGCCCTTGGCCTGAGCGCCTACGCCGCCGACTCCGAGCTGCGGCTGCGCTTTGGCGGCAGCGTCTACGGTATTCTCACCGCGGGGGTGCAGTTCCCTGACCGGGGATATAAGCCCTATGTCGAGGTCAGCCAGTACATCGGCAGCGACATCTTCACCCGGTTCACGGTAGGGTTTATCGCGGATTTGTTTTGATAAAAATGGTCGAGGGTTGAGAGTCGCGGGCCAAAAACCTGTTTTTGTCCGAAAAAGTGGAACGCTTCGCGTCCACGACCCGCGACCGATCTATCCACCGTTCGACGGGTGACTTTCCGGTCATAAATGCGCGTATACTCAACCAATGAGTACCGTTGCAGAACTTCCACGTTGGGACCTAGACCCGCTATTTCCCGGCCTCGAGTCGGAAAAACTCAAGCAGGCCTGGGCTAGCCTCCAGACCCATCTCAGCGAACTCAAGACCTTTTTTGACGCGCACCAGATCACCCGCCGTCCCACCCGGCCCGAGGATAAGCAGAACTTCCACGCCCTGCTGGAGCGTCTGAACGCCTTCGGCGAGGAGTTGTCGCCGCTTTACGCTTACGTCTCGATGATGGTGGACAGCAACAGCAGCGATACCGCCGCCCAGGCCAAGCTCTCCGAGCTCGAGCTTTTGTATGTCGAGTTCCAGAAGCTGCGCCCGCGTCTGACCGCCTGGCTGGGCGGGCTGGACGCTGAGGCCGTGGGGGCAGGGGAATACCAGATTTTGCTTGACGAGGCTAAGGTGCAGGCCGAGCACCAGATGTCCGAGGCGGAAGAGATACTGGCCTCAGAACTGGCGCTTTCGGGCAGCCGCGGCTGGGTCAAGCTGCACACCAATCTGACCAGCCAGATCACCGCCCTGGTGGGCGGTGAGGAACTGCCGGTGACGGCGGTGCGCAACCTCGCGACCAACCCTGACGAGGCGACCCGCCGGGCCGCCTTCGAGGCTGAGCTTTTGGCCTGGAAGGCCAACGAGATTGCGGTGGCGGCGGCGCTCAACGGTTACAAAGGCGAGGTCTCGACCCTCAACCGCAAACGCGGCTGGGAGGACGACCTGGCCCCCTCGCTGTTTGAAAACCGCATCAGCCGCGGGACCTTGGAGGCCATGCAGGCCGCGATGGTGGCGAGCTTTCCCGACTGGCGGCGTTATTTTGCGGCCAAGGCCAAGGCGCTGGGGAAGGGCAGGCTCGAGTGGTGGGATTTGTTCGCTCCGGTGGGGGAGTCTGGGAGCAAATGGGGCTGGGAGGAGGGGCGGGAGTTCATCGTGGAGCACCTGTCCAGCTTTTCCCAGGCCGATGCCGACCTCGCCCGGCGGGCCTACGCCGAGCGCTGGATTGACGCGCCGCCGCGCAAGGGCAAGGTGGGTGGGGCCTACTGTGCCTCGGTCGGGGGCGGGGCCTCGCGCATCCTGACCAACTGGGAGGACTCTTTTGACGCGGTTTCGACCATGGCCCACGAGCTAGGCCACGCCTATCACAACTATTGCTTGCGGGAGGTGCCCTACTTGCTCCGCCAGGAGCCGATGACCCTGGCCGAGACCGCCAGCATCATGAACGAGACGGTGGTCGGCGAGGCCGCGCTCAAGGTGCTCCCCGCGGCCGAGCAACTGGCAGTGCTCGAGGCCGTTCTGCAAGGGGCCGCCCAGGTGATCGTGGACATCCATTCGCGCTTCCTCTTCGAGCGGGCCGTGTTTGCCAAGCGTAAGGAGCGCGAGCTCAGCCCTGAAGAGTTCTGCGAGCTGATGACTCAAGCCCAGGGCCAGACCTATGGCGACGGCCTAGCGAGCTATCACCCGTATATGTGGGCGGTAAAGGGTCATTACTACGGCAGCAACTTCTACAACTACCCCTACGCCTTCGGGCAACTCTTCGGGCTGGCGCTCTACCGCAAGTATCAGGAGGAAGGCCCCGAGTTCGTGGCACATTACGACGATCTGCTGGCCTCGGTGGGCAAGTACCCGGCTAAAGAACTGGCCACCCGGTTTGGCTTTGACCTCGAGAGCCAAGCTTTTTGGCAGGGCGGAATTTCTGTCCTGGTCGAGAGAATTGACCGATTTGAGAAGTTGGTACATCGGTATAAAAACTAAACTTGACATAAAATAAAACTTCGCTTGACATAATATAAAACCTTGGTTTATACTCTTAGACCAAGGAGGCCGTTATGTTGGATAGCGAGTTCGAGAAAACCCGAATCTATGCCGAGGCCAAAACCCGAGCCCTTCTCGCCGAGGCCGAAGTAGCCAGGGCGCTGCCCAAGCGTACCCTCCGCCATCACATCGCCGAGGGGCTGCGGGCTTGGGCGGAGCGGCTGGAGCCCTCGGTTCCCCCCGTCCCGCGGGTGAACAAACGTCTGAGCCGGGCCTAACCGGAGGAGCCGATGCAACTGCCCGCCTACTGGCTTCCCCGTCCCGAGTTTCGCCTCGATGCGGCGACGTTGGAGCGGCTCGAGGCCCTCTATCAGGCTTCAATCGCGCCCGGCACGGGCGATTGGGTTGCAGAGCTTCCGGTTCCCGCCTGGCAGTTTCTGTGCTGGCTCACCGACTGCAAAAACCACCTGCTGCACGGCACCGGCGACCCCAGCATCACCCTGTTTGAGCCCCGGCAGTCCAACGACGTGAACGAGTTTGGCAACCGCAAAGCGGTATACGCCGCCAGCGATGGCATCTGGCCGATGTTCTTCGCCGTGATTGACCGCACTAAATACCATATGGGCATCATCAACGCGGCGATTGAACTCGAGCTGCCGGGCGGGTCGCGCACCCCGCCCTACTACTACTTCTCCATGACCGACTACGTGCTGGTCCAAGAACCCTGGCGCGAAGGCGCTATCTATGTCCTGCCCCGCGACCCTTTCGAGGAAGAGGCCCCTCGAGAACTGGATGGGGTGCGGGTACATGGCAACCACTGGGCCAGCCTTTCCCCGGTCAAGCCGCTCGCCAAAATCCGCATACAGCCCCAAGACTTCCCCTTCCTGTGGCAAATCCGCCCGCATGACCAAGAACGGGTATGGCAGCGCGCAGAAGCTGATCCAGGCGGCTTTCCCTGGCTGGACTAAAGGAGCGAGTATGAGCGAACGCGAACGCATTATCAAGCTGGTGAGCGAGGGCAAAATCACCCCTGAGGAGGCCGCCCTCTTGCTCGATGCCCTGGCCGAAGTCGAGGCCCCGAGCCGCCCGGAAATCCCGGTTCCACCGGTGCCTCCAGTTCGGCCCGTGGTCCCGCAGAGCAGGGGAGACGAGGACGAGATTTACCCACCCAACCTGCGCTGGATTCGTGCCAAGCTGATCTCGGAAGACCTCGAGGTCTACCTCGATAAAGACCTACAAAAACCCCGTATCGAGGGCGATGTGAAGGTGCAGGAGCGCGGCCAGGACATAATAGTCTCCAGCAATCACGGTTCTGGCCGCAAGGGTTCGACCAAGTTCCTGGGGGTCAACATCAACTGGGACTTTGATTTCGACCTCGGCTCCGAACCGGTAATCCACGTGCCTGAGGGCTGGGGTTTGGAGGTTGAGCTGCCCTCCGGCAGTTTGGAGGTGAACGGGCTGCCTTTCGTGAGGGGCGAAGTTCACGGCGGGGATGTCGAGCTGATTGACGTTCGCGGGGTGGACTTGCGGGTGATGTCCGGCGACTTGGAGGCCGAACTCATCCTCAGCGAAGGCGAGCACCGGCTCGAGGTGATGAGCGGCGATGTCTCGATTCGCTTCAAGGATAGCTCGGTGACGGTGGTGGGCAAGCTTTCTAGCGGGGAGCTCGATGGGCGCGGCAACTTCACCCAGGAGAAGCGCAAGATAACCGGTACTGTCGGCGGTGGTAAGGCCAAACTGCTGCTCAACGTGATGAGCGGCGACCTGACTTTGGAGGATGAACATGTCGGAGCGTGAACGCATCGGAGCCCTGCTGGAAGCGGGCAAAATCACCCAGGACGAAGCCAAGCTGCTCTACTCCGCGTTGGAAGAAGCGGACCAGGCCGTAAACGAGGCCGACCGTGCCGTCAATGACGCGGTGGGAAGCTCGGACGACGCAGCAGCTGGCAAAGCCGGTTTCAGGGAAGAAGCTCCGCCCCAAACTTCGGGCGACCTGCGCTGGGTGAAAGTCCGGCTGATGGCCGGGGCTTTAGAGGCCAAGCTCGACCAGAGCCTGTCCCAGCCGCGTATCGAGGGCAGCGCGGAAGTGCGTCAGGTGGGGCAAGACCTGGAGGTCACGCCGCGTGTGGGGGGCAGCGCGGAAGTGCGTCAGGTGGGGCAAGACCTGGAGGTCACGCCGCGTGTGGGGGGCAGCGCGGAAGTGCGTCAGGTGGGGCAAGACCTGGAGGTCACGCCGCGTGTG